>CAZLSK010000032.1:5460-12116 GCA_964562075.1 uncultured Candidatus Nitrosotenuis sp. | reverse complement strand
AAGCCATCCGATGAAAACAACTCGCCAATTGTCCCAGGTTCCTCAAGCCTAGCGTTTTTTATGACCAAGACCTTTGACATTATTTATCACAGCTTGTCCTTTCGTTCATCATTTGCACAAATTCTGGGCCTGCATATTTTTGTGTAATTGAAAACGGAACAAGGCCGATTATTCTTGTCTCAAGCGTAGAGACTACCTCCATGTGTTCTGGGTTGATTCTTGCAGCTTGGCCGCTGCCGCTGAGCGCAGTATCTAGCGATGCAAAAAGTATGTTTGCTACCCGCTTGTCGTCGGTTGTGAATTTTCCGCCAACCATGGTGCTAGTGTGTGGTGCTAATGTTGCGCCCTCGATTGAGAACTTGCCAAGGCTTTTTTCCTCATAAATTACATCAAATGAATAGCTTGCAAAGCTTGCAGGGAGTGCCGAGTTGTTGCAGATTGACAGTTTTCCGCCAAACATGATTGAGAGAAGATCAAAGGAGTCAATCTGGTACCACCTAACCTGCAGGTCTTTTGCGGAGACCAAGCTCAAAGAAGAATAACCAACCGAGCCGCCAATTACAATTATTGATGCGATTATTATTACTGCGTGCCTGTTTACCACAAACTCTGTGAAAAGCTAGGCAAATTTTAGGTATTTGTAAAAATGAAAAATGAGGGTTTTATGGCCAAAGGCCTTTTGCTTTGAATGCCTCAACAACTCGGCTTACTGCAAGAACCATTGCTGCTCGCCTCATGTCTATTTTGTGCTTTCTTGAAAGAGCGAGTATGTCCTTGAATCCTCGGACAATGTGGTCTTCCATCTTTTCTGCGACCTCATTAAAGCTCCAATAGTAGCCCATGTTGTTTTGCACCCACTCCAAATACGATATGCATACTCCGCCAGAGTTTGCCAAGATGTCTGGCAGTACTATTATCTTTTTGTTGTAGATGATCGGATCTGCCTCTGGCATTGTTGGGCCGTTGGCAGCCTCGGCAATTATCTTGCATTTTAGGTTCTTTGCGATCTTTGCGTTGATTTGATTTTCAAGTGCCGCCGGTACCAGAACGTCGCACTTTGTTGTTAGTAGTTGTTCTGTGGAAATCTTTTTGCTTCCAGGATATCCGACAACAGAGCCGGTCTTTTCCTTGTGTACTAGGACCTTCTTAGAGTCCAGTCCCTTTGGATTGAAGATTGCGCCCTTTGAGTCGCTTATTGCTATTACTTTGGCGCCCATCTTTTCAAGATACTCGGCAGTAAAGGTTCCTGCGTTGCCATACCCCTGAATTACCACCTTTGCTCCCCTTAGTTTGAGGCCAAGTGTCTTTGCAGCCTCGCGGACACAGTACGCGCATCCAAGACCCGTTGCAACATTTCTTGCAAGCGAGCCACCAATTGAAAGCGGTTTTCCGGTAATTACTCCCGGCTCGTTTTCCATTCCGGACAGCTTAGAGTAGACATCCATTATCTGTGCCATCTCCCGTCCTCCGGTGTAGACATCAGGAGCTGGAACGTCTTTTTTTGGGCCGATGATTTCAGAGATTGCAAACGCAAATCTTCTGGTCAGCCTTTCAAGCTCGCCTTCACTTATCTTTTCTTTTTTGGGGTTGACATAGATTCCTCCCTTTCCTCCACCCAGTGGAACATCTACCACAGCACACTTCCAGGTCATCCAAGCTGACAATGCCTTGACCTCCTTTTCCATGTACTCTGTTCCGCCCTCGGGGTTGAAGTATCTGATTCCTCCCTTGTATGGGCCCCTGTCGTTGTTGTGCTGGCTCCTAAATCCCACGAAGGTTCGGATCTTTCCGTTGTCCATCTTTACGGGAAGTTTTACTCGCAACACCTTGTTTGGTTCTGCAAGATAATCCCTGATGCCTTTGTCGACTTTGAGTATGTGACAAGCATCATCAAGTTGTTTTAATGCATTCTTCCATGGATCTCCCTGAACCAAATTGATCGAGATCTACTGAATTCAGTTTGTATTTAAGTTTGGCGAGAAGCGGCGTTGTAAAGCCTTTATCGGTTTTTATTCAGGTCAAATATCGATCGGTCGATCAGAGTTTTGAAAAGGACTTGACATTTCAAATTGGGTTTGGTAGTCTTGGTTCATCTTGTTGTTTGGTTTTCTGACTCAGAGTTGGATTACAGTGTTTGTAAATCTAATTCTTCGCCAGTTAGGCGTTTGTATATCTCTCTTTTAGCTTGAATTTTTGTATCAATTTCTCTTAACAATAGACCATAGTAGTCAAATGGAATTGTAGGGTTGTTCTTGTATGTGGTAGCTATCTGATGCTGTTGTGCAACAAGTTCCCTTATCATTGTTATAAAGGTCTCATGTACAAATGATTTGAATCCCTCTGGTGTGCGGATCTCATCTAGTGCTGTCGTGATAAATAGATAGAACGATGTTCCGTAAAGCCATTTCTAAAAGGTGGTAAAGTGGTACTTCTAATCTGCGATTGTTTTTATGTCTGTTCCAGTCATATAGCGGTAATTCAGAGATACACTATTTTGCGGCTCATCTGTCGCTCTAGCCTTGTCACTACCTCGTCGAGTGCCAGAATGTTTGCCTCAAGATAGTTTGAAAGCTGAAACAAAACCCCATACCTTTCGCCAACCCTTGTCACCAAGTTATTCTTCTCAAGCGTCGCAAGATGGTGCTGGATTGCCTTGTAGTCCAGATTCATCTGTTCGGCAAGCTGGTTTGTGTTTTGTGGTTTTTCTGAGAGTAGTTTGATTATCTGAAGCCTCGTAAATCCTCCCCTCATTGCTGTAAAGACGTACAGCAAAAGCCTCCGTGCATCTCGGTCTGGCTTGTGGCTGGCCGACGCTGATCTTTCCTGCACCATTTGTCGAATCTCTACTAGCTTTTCTAGGCTCATTTGATCTCGGATCTGCAGTTTTGCTTAAAACACTATTTCCAAATCTATTCCAAATCGCACCAAGATCGGTGGCTCAAAAAAGCAACTAACGCTTAAATTGTCAACACAGGTAGCTCTGATCATTATGATGCCAGCACGCGGTTACGACATGACGCCTACGATGTATTCACCTGACGGTAGAATATACCAGGTAGAGTATGCCATAGAGACTGTCAAGCGCGGAACCTTGGCAATTGGAGTCAAATCAAAGGACGGAATCATTTTAGCAGTAGAAGAATTGCCACGAAAGCTCCAAGTTGCAGGCATCACCCAAAAGATCTTCCAAGTTGATGACCACATCGGCGTTGCAGCAGCAGGTTACATTCCAGATGCCCGCGTCCAAGTAGACGATGCTAGGATGTTTTCCCAAAGCCACAAGCTCATCTACGACGAGCAGGTGGACGTTGAAACCGTTGCAAAACACCTAGCAGACAAGTGCCACCAGTACACCCAGTATTCAGGTGTGCGTCCGTTTGGAGTTGCGCTAATAGTTGCAGGAGTCGACCCGCGTGGAAATCTAGTCTTTGTCACAGATCCTTCTGGAACATTCGTCTCGTATTCTGCAGTAGCAATAGGCGCAGGTGCAGAAGAGGTAAATGCGTTTTTGGAAAAAAACTACAAGGACAACATGTCACTTGACGACGCAGCTGCTCTGGCAATTGCAGCAATTGAGCTCAAAAGCGAGGTACAAAACGGCGTCAAGAACATAAAGATGGCCCGAATCACAAAGGACAAAAAAATACTGGAAAAGATAAGTGATGCAGACTTGGAAAAATACTCCAAGGCAGCAAAGGAAAAGTTTCCAAAATCATCGTAAATTCAGAATCATAATTTGATCCGTTTTTCTGATTTTCTTACACAGCGCTCATCTTTAGTGCTTAGTACAAATTATGCCTTTTTGAGGGTATCCTAAATGGGTCTTGGTAGCTACTGGGGCGAAGTAATCGAGGTCTTGCAGCAGATAATCCCAGTCTATGACAAGGTAAACTCGTACATCTCGCTTGGCAAGGACGTCGAACACAGAAACCGCGGAATCAGCGGGCGGGTAAATGAAGGCGACTCGGTACTTGATGCAGGCTCTGGCTTTGGAAACATGTCTAGGACTGCAGAAAAATTGTGCGACGGCAATCTTTCCATTACACTTTATGATCCACTTGTTCCAATGCTAAAAAACACAAGCAGGTATTTTGCAAAGACACCATCATTATTTTGCGGAGTCTTTGAGCACATCCCATTCAAAGACGAACAGTTCGATGCAGTCCTTTGCGGATATTCACTGCGAGACGCCATTAATCTGAAAATAGCAATCTCTGAGATTCACCGAGTCCTCAAAAAAGGAGGAAGGTTTGTCATAGTGGATCTTGGCAAGCCAGACTGCGCCCTGAGCCGGGCCGGAGTCTCGTTTTATCTTAGAGTTATTCTGCCAATAATTGCATTTTCCGTTGGCGGAAGGCTCGGCTTAAAGTTTGCCACGTTATATGGGACCTACAAGCGCTGGCCTCAAAACAAAAAGCTAGAGTCTATGCTACTAGAAAAATTCTCCCGAGTCGAGTTTGAAAAGGATTTGATGGGTGGCGCAATAATGGTTGCGGCTTTCAAATGAAGACAATCACTCTAATTAACATCACTGGACTGATAATTGGAATATCGTACGGGTTGCACAATCCGATAGTTCCAATCTTTGCAAAAAACGAGATTGGTGCCTCCTATGCGGATCTTGGACTGATTGGCCTTGCAAACTTTGTGCCGTACATGTTCATCCCGGTTTTTGTCGGGATTTTGCTTGGTAGATTCAACAACGGCCACCTTCTTTCGGTTGGAGTCGCGATAAACTCTGCATCGATATTTCTTTTGTCGCTTGCCCACTCGGTTCCAGAGATAATGATTCTGAGGGCAATGACTGGGGTTGCGCATGCCTTCTTTTGGCCTCCGGCTGAATCAATCATATCTGACTCTAGCGCAGGCGAATCACGTGTAAAAAACATCGGCCGCTTTACTGGATTTTTTGTAAGCGGGTTTATGATAGGGCCGCTTTTTGGGACGTTCCTGCTTGAGGGACTAGACATCACATACAGGATGCTATTTGAGATTGCCACCTTTGTGATGGCAGCCGCAATAATTTTCTCAATGCCGCTTTCAAAAAAGAGTGCGCCAAAGCAGGACTCACACTTTTCATTTTCCGCAGTCAGAGAAATAGCTAGATTCCCTCAAATTGTTGTGATTTTGATCTTTTGCGCCTCTTCATTTGGAATGATACTGACTATCTATCCTGCATTTCTCAACGACAGAACCATGACTGCGACGCAGATTGAGATACTGTACTTTGTGTTTGGGATATCGCGTGTAGTCACACTTGCGTCGACTGCAAGACTTGCAAGGCGTACAGGTGCCACACTCATTGCATCAACTCTTACTATTGCCGCAGGACTTGTGCTTTCGTTTTTCTCCCACTCGATTCTCGAGTTTGCAGCGGCAATGTTGCTTATGGGGTTTGGATTTAGCATAATCTTTCCGCTAACACTTGAAGTAATTTTGAGGCGAACACCAAAGGAGATCTCTGGCAAAGTCATTGGTGCATACGAGACGACCTTTGGGATAGGCTGGACCAGCGGACCAATCATTGCAGGTCTTTTATCAGAATTCTCAGGAAACGCAATGCCCTACATGGCGTTCTTTGTTGCCGGAATCGGCGTTTCCATCCTGAGCATGATAAAAAGAAAGACAATTGAGCCGATTTCAAATCCGTAAACGTTACAAAAATCTGAGATTGCAGGACTAGTTGAAGAATTTGGCAAGCCTTACAACTGCAAATGCCGGTGCAACAAAATACATTGCGACATTTAACAGAATGACTCCCATTCCGTATCCAAGCATCTCTGACTCAGAGTCGATATCGACGTAATTTAGTATTGATAGGGTTGAAAGCATGGGAGTGATTGCTACCTTGACCAGCTCCTTGAAGGCTGGATTTTGTCTTTCCCAGTCGGCAACCGTTGGCGAAAACAAGTAATAGAAATCATTGAATGCGCCCAAAAATGTCGCACCCGAGCTTGTTGGCATCAAGACGTTTTCGCGAATCTCTCTGAGCTGCTGTACTTGTGGGGCAAGCTCCGTGCCATATGTTGCAGTGGCTATGAGGCATCCACTTAGCATCGATTTTTCTTCTTGCTTATCCAAGACACAGGTTCCACCTTCTAGGTGTGTTCCGGGTCCACACCCGCCTCCCTCCTCGGTCTCTGGTTCCTCCACACCCACTATCTCGTAGATTGTCTGGTCTGGAAAGTTTCGATCAAACCAAGCCTTGTACTCTGCCTCTGTATTGTACCTGTTAATGTAATATTGTGGATCCTTGGTTGGGTCTGGGAATCCAGGGATGTGGGTCTTTCTTGGACCTGGCACATCAAAGAGCTGATAGATTGTTTGGTCTGGAAAGTTTCTGTCAAACCATTCCTTGTAGGCAGGCTCGTTGTTGTACCTGTCGATATAGTATTGTGGATCCTTGTTTGGATCAGGAAATCCCGGAATGTGTGTGGTTATTTGTTTTGATTCTTCTGACTCTGGTTCTGCTTCAGGTTCTGGTTCCGGCTCTGCTATTACACAAACTCCTTGATCATTTAGAACAGTCCCAGGCCCACACATTGATGGATCTGGTTCCTCTTCCTGTGGCGGTTGTGTTGGCTGCTGTGTTGGTTGTTGCGTTGGCTGTTGCGTCGGTTGCGGGGTTGGCTGTTGCGTTGGCTGCTGAGTAGGCT
>CAZLSK010000032.1:0-5360 GCA_964562075.1 uncultured Candidatus Nitrosotenuis sp. | reverse complement strand
GTTGGCTGTTGCGTCGGTTGCGGGGTTGGCTGTTGCGTTGGCTGCTGAGTAGGCTGCTGTGTGGGTTGTTGTGTTGGTTGCGATTGGCCTTGCTGTTTCATTACGTCTGCTGCGGAGGGGACCACTGGTGAGCCGTCTGCAGAATAGTCAAAGAGAATAGATTTGCCACGGTATGTTGGCTCTTCATCATAAATTGCTGTTGCGTTGTAGATTCCTTTAGTGGAAAACTTGGCTGCGGTTTTTTCCTTTGATGTGTCAATTGGATTAAGTCCAAGGATGGCACCGGGATCTGATCTTCCGCCGGTAAGCATTACAAAATTGCCGTTAGGGTCGTAGATTTTTACAGAGACCATCTTGTTTGCATGTGCAATGTCTGTTTTTCCGCTGAACTTGATGAGGTCTCCCTTTTTGTACGAGGTCTTGTCGGTCTGAAACTCTACAATAACTGCATATGCTGGCACCATTACCATTGATGCCACCAATAATACCAATATGGCTACTAGTCCCTTCAATCTTTACCTATCGTGCTAATTGCCCTTTAGATCTTTAATTATATTGTGTAGTAATTGTTCTATCAAATTATCAGTACATCTAGACTCTACACTAAGCTTTAATTTTGCAGCTTACAAAACAAAGGCATGTTAGAGTATTCGCTAAACATCCTTGGAAGCGAGTGGATTATCATAATTTTCGTGGCACTTTTGGCCCTCCTTGGGACAAACAAGCTTCCAGAGGTGACAAAAAAACTTGGACGCGCAGTTGGCGAGTACAACCGCACAAAAACCGAGATTCAAAGCCAGCTTTCTGGTGTTGCCAGCACAAACCTCAACATAACTGCCCCTGTACAAAATGAGCGCCAAAAGCTGGAGTTCATTGCAAAATCACTAGGTGTTGATTTTGTCGGAAAGACAGATGATGAGCTCAAAAAATTAATTGCCACAAAAATGTCGACACAAACACAAAAGGACAGTAACTAGTCTTGAAAAAATTAGCATTCAATCAGATTTACAACATGGACTGTATCGACGGAATGAGGCTTGTGCCATCTGGGGTAGTTGACCTGGTTGTTACCGACCCGCCCTTTGCAATCGATTTTAGGGCAACAAAACAAAACTACAACAGAACCGCCTCGCGTGTGATGCAGGGGTACAACGAGATAAAGCAGAAGGACTACTACGGTTTTACTGTAAAATGGATGGAACAGTCGTTTAGAATTCTAAAGGACTCGGGAAGCATGTACGTTTTTTCTGGGTGGAACAACCTCAAAGACATCCTAAACGCGCTGGATGATGTCGGTTTTGTAACAATCAACCATATTATTTGGAAGTACCAGTTCGGTGTGGTGACCACAAAAAAATTCGTCACATCACACTATCACTGCCTTTATGTGTGCAAGGACGAAAAAAAGCGACGATTCTATCCTTTTTCAAGATTTTCAAAGAAGCAAAGGACGACGGAGGGTCGCAGCCTCCACTACAAGGACAAGGAGGATGTCTGGGACATAAAGCGCGAGTACTGGACAGGTGATCAAAAGACGCCCACAAAGCTTCCAGCAGAGCTGCTCAAAAAAATTCTCCAGTACTCCAGCAGAGAAGGTGATGTGGTCTTTGATCCCTTTTTGGGCTCTGGCCAGGTGGCAATGATATCAAAGCAGATGGGACGGAACTATCTTGGATTTGAGATTGTCAAAAAGTATTATGACTTTGCAAAAAAAAGACTCGAGAACAACCTTTACCGTGTAAAGGCATAAACACAAAAAGGACGGAATTTGGACGTGGGGGTCCAATTCCTGTTTGTCTATCTGTACTCCATCTTGCCCTTTATGCGCTTGACTTCACCCATCTCGTCTCTGAGATGTTTTGCCAGCAGTCTTTCGGATTCTTTTTTGTGCTTCCAATAAGCATTAAGAACGGCTTGTCTGCTTTTTGCGCGCTTGAGGGCTGTCTGGTACTTTCTGTGAATCGCTGCTACGCCTCTGACGTAGCTTCCAGAGCTACTTCCCATGGCTTTGTAAGACGGACTCTAATAGATAACTTGGTCAAGTTTACCATATTATCATAATTGCTGAGTTAAGGTTGACTAGATTCCATGCAGGGAAACACTGTGGGGGGCACAGATCGGCCGGTATAGGGTGGTACAACCCCCAGAATAACAAACAGCGCTAATCAAACAATAAATCTACATCTCATCTAAATTGGTCTGAGATAGTTGAAGTATTCCTGCCCAGAATGCAAGTCGGTTCTTCAGATCCAAAAGACGTTTAACAAAAAGTATATGATTTCCTGCCAAAAATGCCTCCTACAAGACCTAGTTGATTATACAAAAAACATTGACGAAGTCTACCTGGAGTTTTTAGCTCGATACGATCAGGGTCAGACCCCAAACAAAAGACAGCTTGGTAAGGAGTTAAGGGAAGCAGGAATTGTCCGCGACAAAAAGGAAATCGAGGAGCTGATCGGAGACTCCAAGCCCGACGACATTACACGAGAGGTTCTTTTCTCAAAAAACGATTACATCTCAGATTACAAGACTATCAAAGAGCCGGAGCCTGAGCTTGGCACGCAAGTAGATGAGTTTGGGCTAGATGAGGGCATAGTGCGTCATCTACAGCAAAAAGGAATAGAGCGATTCTACAAGTTTCAAGAGGAAGCAGTCAATGAGATAGTCTCGGGCCAAGACGTCGTAATTACGGCACCTACAGCCTCAGGAAAGACGGAGGCCTTTGCGATTCCCATCGTCCAAAAGATAGCAATGGAGCCGCGGCAGGGTTTGGTTTTAGCAATTTTTGTCTATCCCACAAAGGCGCTTTCACGGGACCAGCTCCCAAAAATCCGCGAGATTGCACTTGGGGCTGGCATCCGAGTGGAAGTATTTGATGGCGACACAAAAGAAAAGCAAAGAGGCGAGATTCTAGACAACCCACCTCAGATAATCATCACAAACTTTGATGTGCTGCACTACCACATGATGTATCAGACCAGATTTGCAGCTGCGTGCAGCACAACAAAATTTCTTGTGGTGGATGAGGCTCATGTTTATTCTGGAATATTCGGCTCAAATGTGCACTACATCATAAAGCGCCTCAAAAGAATCTGCAAGAGGATCCAGTTTGTTGCATCTTCTGCAACGCTTCAAAATGCAAAAGAGTTTTGCGAGCAGCTCTTTGATACAAAAATGCATCTGATAGAAGGCTCTGGCAAAAAAGGCGAGACAGACTTTGTAATGATCTTTCCTTCACTTCGAACACAGCGGGCACTGACAGTGGAGCTCTTAGAAAAGCTTACCTCAAAAAAACACAAAACGATGGTCTTTTCCAACTCGCATCTCAACTCTGAGCTCGTGGCAATGCAGGCAAAAAAAAGAAAAGTAGACATCCGGGTCCACAGGGCCGGCCTGATGGCAAACTATCGAAACTTTGTTGAAAAATCATTCAAGGAAGGAAGGCTCATGTCGATTTCCTGCACACCGACACTTGAGCTTGGAATCGATGTCGGAAATGTGGACGGCGTAATCTCATCTACGATACCTGTCAACAGACTCATGCAAAGAATTGGACGTGCTGCAAGAAAAGGACAAAAAGGTTTTGCGTTTTTGGCACTTGGCAACGACCCTATCTCTCAGTACTACAAAAACCATCCCCATGATTATTTTGAGGATGCTGAAAAGACATACATCGACCCAAAGAACCCATTTGTAGAAGAGTTTCATGTTCTTGCAATGGCATGCGACAAGCCAATTGCAAGACACGAGCTTGGCGAGCACGCCGAGGTAATCCAAAAACATCTCAAGGATGGGAATCTGGTTCTCAAAGAAGACAGGTATATTCCCAACTTTGACGCGATAAAATCAATTCTTTCTGATTATTCCATTAGAGGTATAGGCAAGTCAATTGATATTTTTTACAATGATAGAAAGGTAGGCGACAGGGTCCTTCCAATGGCACTTGAGGAGCTGCACGAATCAGCCGTTTATTTTTTGGCTGGAAGCCGCTACAAGGTAAAGGAGTTTGGCTATCCAAGCAAGCAGTACGCAAGACTTGCACCCCTTCCCTCCAAATACCCCTACTATACCAAGGCGTTAACAGAGGAGTGGCCAACGATTGAGACTGTTTATGAGAAAAGGCAGGCCTTTGGGATCGAGGCTTGCTTTTGCAAGCTTCACATACAAAAACGAGTCTACGGTTACGTCAACATAGAGCTGGGACAGGAGGTAAACCAGGGACAAAAGATCCTGCTTGAAAAACCACTAGAGTATGATTTTGTGACAAAGGGAATAGTTATCCATGCACCAAGACCGCTTGGACAGATACAACAATCTGAAAATCCAGAATATGTGGAGGCAAGCGGATACCATGCAACAGAACATGTTATAATTGAGGGAAGCAACATGGTAACTGGTGGAGTGTCTCAAGACCTCGGAGGAATATCGCTTGGCACATCAGGTCTTATCTTCATTTATGACAGTGCCATTGGCGGAAACGGCGCCAGCAAGGCTCTATACGACAGGCTTGAAAAAGCCTTTGAGCGAAGCCTCTCAATTGTTAGGGAGTGCCCCTGCAAAAATGAGGCGGGCTGTCCTCGGTGTACCTTTTCATACAGATGTGGAAACAACAACGAGTTTTTGCACAAGGGTGCAGCACTTGAGATTTTACAGCGGATCAATGACGGTGAGGCTACAGAGGTGACGGAGCCGACCGAGGGGGACAGGCCCCTTGTATAGTGCCTTTGATTAATTAAGAAGCATTAGTTACAAAAATCATGCAAAAAGTAGCTCTTGTCACCGGCAGCTCAAGTGGTATTGGTTTTGAGACGTCACTTGCACTTGCTCGAGATGGATACTATACCTACGCATCGATGAGGGACACAAAGAAATCAAAACCGCTTTTAGATGTTGCAAAAAAAGAAAACCTTCCAGTTGCTGTAATTGAGCTTGATGTTGACAAGCCCCAGTCCATCAGGGCTGCAATCACTCAAATCATGAAGGAAAAACAACGAATCGACGTTTTGGTAAACAATGCTGGGTATGGGATTTTTGGATGCCTTGAGGATTTGAGCATTGATGAGATAAGGGAACAGTTTGAGACGAACTTTTTTGCTGTGATTCGAATGATTCAGGAGATCGCGCCAATAATGAGAAAGCAAAAGTCTGGCACAATAGTAAATGTCAGCTCCGTTGCTGGCAGAATCGGATTTCCCGGAACACCAGCCTACATCAGCTCCAAGTTTGCACTCGAAGGATTAAGCGAGTCGTTGCGGTACGAGTTATCACCGTTTGGAGTTAATGTCATAATTATAGAGCCCGGCGTTATCAAGACCAACTTTTTTAAGTCGATGAGGATGCCAAAGAGCCCAATGCCCGAC
>CAZLSK010000031.1:0-12283 GCA_964562075.1 uncultured Candidatus Nitrosotenuis sp. | reverse complement strand
TACTCAAAGGCGACATCACGGAAAGAAACGTTGATGCAATTGTTAATGCAGCCAATTCGTACCTGCAGCATGGAGGTGGGGTCGCAGCAGCCATAGTAAGAAAGGGCAGTCACATAATTCAGCAGGAAAGTAACAAGATTGGCTTTGTGCCGGTCAGCGAAGCAGTAATTACTACCGCTGGCAAACTGCCGTGCAAAGCAGTGATTCATGCGGTTGGGCCAAGGATGGGGGAGGGGCAAGAGGACCACAAGCTAAAGCAAGCTGTTGAAAATGTTCTGCAGCTTGCGTCACAAAAGGGATTCTCAAGCATCAGCATGCCGGCGATAAGCTCAGGAATCTTTGGATTTCCAAAGGAGAAGTGTGCCAAGATTTTAGTTGGTGAATCAAAACGATTTTTGGAAGAAAACCAAAGTTCCATTCAGGTGGTGGAGTTTTGTCTCTTTGATGATGAGACGTTAAATTATTTTGAAAAAGAGCTGGACCTGCTCAAAAAAGAAATTTAGCTGCAACTAAGTCAAATAGCTTTTAATATACAAACCAGTCATCGAAAAATATCAATGAGTGCAAGTTCAAAAAAATTGGATGCTCGTGGACTGTTCTGCCCAGAGCCTGTATTTAGAACAAAAATCGAGGTGGAAAAAATGCAGGTGGGCGAAGTGATCACAGTACTTGCAGATGATCCGAATGCCGAAGAGGACATATCGCGCTGGGTCAAGCGAAACGGCCATGAGCTTTTGTCATTGCAAAAAAGAGAAAACGAGTTAGAATTTTCCATCAAAAAGGTGAAGTAGTCTCTGGCAACCAAAGTCCTAACCGATGCAGAGGCGCTAAAAAGAATTGGAAATACGCCTCTCGTAAAATTAGAATCTCTTTCAACTAACAAGGTTACCTATTATGCAAAGCTGGAAGGACACAATCCGTTTGGCTCAGTCAAAGACCGGGCTGCATACTGGATGATAAAAGACGCCGAGGAAAAAGGCAGGATAACTCGCGGTCAAACAATAATCATAGAGCCTACCTCTGGCAACACGGGAATAGCACTTACAGGCATTGCAAACCTTCTTGGCTATCAAGTAGAGATAGTCATACCTGAGAAGGCAAGCGAGGAGACAAAGAAGATCATTGCATCACTTGGTGCAAAGATGTACGAAACAAGTGATGACTTGTGCCCAAAGGTGGGGGCAGGAACCGACCAAAGCATAGCGCTGGCAACATCAATTGCAGCTTCAAGGCCTGACAAGTATTTTTCGCCAAACCAGTATTCAAATGAGGCAAACTTTCTTGGGCACTACAAAGGAACAGGACCAGAGATCTGGAAACAAACCCAAAGCAAAGTTACTCATTTTTTTACAGGTGTTGGAACGGGTGGAACCGTTACAGGAATCTCTCAATATCTAAAAGAACAAAACCCAAAAATCAAAACAGTTGCAGTCCAGCCGCAACAAAACCATCTCATTCAGGGGTTACGCAATTTTGAAGAATCTGCCAAACCTGATCTGTTTTTGCGCCGAGAGAAGGTCGTAGACGACTGGATAACAATAACAAACGAGCAAGCATTTGCAGCTGTAAAAGAGATATTCCAAAAAGAAAAGATGCTGGTGAGCCCATCTTCTGCAACCGTCTATGCTGCCATGAAAAACTACAAGATTGATGAGGGCGTAGTTGTTGGAATTTTTGCAGACGACGGAAGAAAATTCAAAAGCCTTTATGCACAGCAGAAGGTCTTCACCGAAGAAGAGTTTGACAAGGCGCTAAAAGAAGCAAAACACCTTTCAAAAATCGTCTACATGTAAGACGTTTTTGTCGAGTTTTTTGTTCGTTAATCATGCCTAGTATGAATGTAAATTAAATTTTTTATTACTGAAAAACCATAACTTATCTTACATGCTCATTCCAAAATACGTTGAAATCAAAGAAACAAGCGGAAAAGGTAAGGGGTTGTTTTCAAAAAAATTATTTAAAAAAAACCAGACAATTCTACAACTAAATGGCAAAATTGCTTTAAGACCACACATTAACGCCTCGTTACACTCAATCCAAATAGATGATGACACCTATATTGATGTAGATAAGCAACAAACGTGGCAGTACATTAATCATAGCTGCTTCCCAAATACACGATTAGATTTGGACACTCTCTCTTTCATTACAATAAGAGATATCAGGATTGGAGATGAAATCACTTACCATTATTGTACCACTGAATTTGATTTAGCTGCAAAAAACGAAGAATTCCACTGTAAATGCGGTTTTACGAATTGCTTGAAGATTATAAAGGGCTTCAAACACTTGACAAAGGAACAAAAAGAAGAACTGGCCTCGCTTTTAATTCCATACACATCAAGAAAACTAAAACTAAAATCTGATAAAATCGAGATCTATCCTGGTAAACCAAAATACAAAATTTCAAAAGTGTAACTATGACTTGAAATTCAATTGCACTTACTCTGAAAGTGACTCACACTGTTTTTACTGCAACAGCGACGATCTCAGTTTCTAAATCATATGCTCTCAGATCATCGGTTTTGTTTGAAAAAATCAGCCACACGACAGGATTTACCTGCATGAATTCTCTGTCGGTAGAAGAAGGCACAGCCTCAGAATGTGGATGTGAGTGAAAGATCCCAACCACATCAAGCTTTTTTTGCTCTGCTAGCTTGTAGCCCTTCAACAACTCTTCATTTGATATGGTAAAGTTGACAGGAGACTTTTCTATATTTTCTGCCAAAAAAATCTCAGTGACTCTTACTGTGTTCGAGTCCTCATGTCCAAACAAAATGGCACATGATTCATTTGGCGCATATCTTTTTGCGTGATTAACCAGAGTATCTTTTTGGCTTTTGCTTAGGATTATGGTTTTTTTCAAAATTATTCTACAACGACTTGCCCTTTCATCCAAGGGTGTACAAAGCAAAAGTACGGATACTGCCCTGCCTCATCAAACGTGTATGAAAAGGTTCTTCCTGCCATAAACAGACCACTATCAAAGATTCCATCAAAGGTAGCCTCCTGACCGCTTGTCACTGTGTGTGCAGCAGAATCGTCATTTGTCCATGTTACTGTGGTTCCAACAGATACAGAAATGGTACTTGGAATAAAACACTCGTTTGTTGTCTCACATCCAGGACTTGAGGCTCCTTGCGGTATTGATACCGTGTTTTGAGCTGTCACCGAAGGCGTTACTGGTTCCTCTGGCATAGGCTCTTCCACTGGTACCTCGATTGGTTCTTCAGAAGGTGTTTCTGGTGGCATCTCTTGAGGTGGAGCTTGCTCAACAGGCTCCTCAATGGGGATCTCGACAGGTATTTCCTCAATTGGCATCTCTTCAATTGGTGCTCGTTCTTCAGGCGGGGCCGGCTCAGTTGCGGTTGCACCTTCTGCCAATCTTTGTCCCGCTTCAACTATTTCAAATGATGCTTGCATCCAGGGGTGGACAAGGCAGAGATAATCGTACTTGCCTGGAGCAAGGCTTGATGTATCAAGTCTAAATGAATCTCCTGCGTTGAGAAAATCGGAATCAAATGCTGGTGGTTCAGCAGTGCTTGTTGCAGTATGCAAAGTGACATCATTGTTTGTCCAGACTATGACGTCTCCTTGAGACACTTGGGCAGAATCCGGGTCATAGTCAGGGTTGCCCTGAATTGCTGAGTCCTTTAGAATAGATATTGGAAATTCTGGCGCAGCTGCAGCCCCCTCCTCTAACACAAAGGAGGCAGTCATCCAGGGATGAACCATGCAGAAATATTCGTATGTCCCTACTGCAAGGAGTGATGTATCGAGTTGGTATGTTGCACCAGGATCAATCAGTCCGGAATTAAATGTCTCGCCGGCATCAACGGTACTTGTGACAGTATGTGAGACTTCGTCATTGTTTGTCCACTCTATTACGTTTCCAGCTGGTACGTTAGCCACATCTGGATCATAGTCTGGGTTGCCTTGCACGTCAGAATCTTTTAGAATTGAAATCGAAAATATTGGGGCTGTAGGAACCGGTGGCGCCTCTGGCTCTGCAACCTCCTCTGGGGGAGGAACAAGATACTGCGAGGGACCATACAAGCCAAATGTAACATATGCCGCCACTGCAGCGCCTACTGCTATTACAAAGATAATCGATATCGGCTTTGTATACTGGGGCATCTTCATTGAGACATATGCCATTACTATTGCAGGAACTGCTATGATTAACATCACCCCTGCAAAAGTGGGGATTGTTGCAATTGCGTTAAAGTTGAGCGCCGCCAAACCAAACGAAAAAGCTATTCCAAGAACAACCAGAGTCGTTGCCTTTGCACGATTGCTGGTGGAGATGCCGCCCTCAAGTATTCCTGCGGACAAAAATATCAAACCAACAAACATTGTCAGACCCGTCAGCGCATGCATGCCGTCAATAAAGGTGTGGGCCACTCCAGAATATGCAATGGTAACTCCCGTCAAACCTATGGCGGTCAGGCCCATTCCGGGCATCATGAGATCCCAGTTACTCATTTGTGCTTGATGCCAAAAGTGAGGTACTTATTCGTTTTGACCCCACAAAAAAGAGCAGAAAGACTTTGCTACAAAAACCCTGCAATCTAGGATCAGAATACGTGATGATTTCCGATCAAGTTTTGATTTTGGAACCTCTATAAGGTAAATAAGAAGCGACAGCAAAACTGCCGATGATGGATAAAAAGATCAAAGTCGGGCTTATTCAAACGCAGGTCTCAGAAGACATCTCTAAAAACATGGAAAAGACCGTTGCCAAAATCAGGGAGGCAGCAGCTAAGGGAGCTCAGATAATCTGTCTGCAGGAATTGTACCGAACAAAATACTTTCCATACGATGAAACCAAGGACGTGACCAAGCTTGCCGAGACGATCCCGGGCGAGACCACCTCGATTCTATCAAAGCTCGCAAAAGAGCTAGGCGTAATAATAATTGCACCAATCTTTGAAGTAGACGAATCAGGAAAACACTACAACACTGCAGTGGTGATTGGTACAGACGGTACAGTGATGGGCAGCTATCGCAAAATGCACATTCCACATGACCCGTTTTTTTACGAGAAGAGCTACTTTGATGTTGGAGATTCCGGCTATCAGATCTTTAGGACACAAAACCTCAACTTTGGAGTTTTGATTTGTTATGACCAATGGTTCCCAGAGGCTGCCAGGACTCTGGCACTGCAGGGAGCAGACATTATCTTTTATCCTTCGGCAATAGGCTATCTACAAGGAGATCCACTTTCGCCAGACGACTGGCACACAGCATGGGAAAACATCCAGCGTTCACATGCGATTGCAAATGGAATTCACGTCGCATCTGTAAACCGCGTCGGAACCGAAGGCAAGATAGACTTTTGGGGCGCTTCATTTGTCTGCGATGCCTTTGGTAGAATAATTCAGCGGGCAAGCAACCAAGAAGAGGTGATTGTCGCAGAGCTTGACCTGTCACAGAACAAAAGGATTCAGGAGGGGTGGGGATTTTTGCGAAACAGGCTCCCCTCAACATACGGACTAATTAGCACGCCAGTGCTTTCTGAGACGCCAAAAAGACTTGGCTACTTTATGCCCGCAGAATGGGAAGGCCACGATTCAACATGGCTTGCATGGCCACACGACGTCGAGACATTTCCAGACAGAGTTGCAAAAGTAGAATCGATATACCTGCAGATGATACTTGAGCTGCAAAAAGGAGAAGAGGTCAATCTCTTTGTGACCGACAATGCAATGAAAGAAAGGATAAGCAAGCTCTTGGAGCTAAAGGGTGCAGACATGCACAAAATTAATTTCTATGTGTGGAATTATGCAGATGTCTGGTTCCGAGATTACGGCCCAATCTTTCTTATCAACAAAGAAAAAAAACAGATTGCCTTTGCACACTGGATCTTTAATGCGTGGGGCAGAAAATACAATGCCCTTATCCGAGATTCACAGATTCCATCGGTGATTGGCACCAGATTGCAGCTGAACAGCTTCCGGCCAGGAATTGTACTTGAGGGAGGCGCAGTGGATGTCAACGGAAAGGGGACGATTCTCACAACCGAGCAGTGTCTTCTTAACCGCAACCGAAATCCGAATCTCACAAAGGATGCCATTGAGACATATTTGAAAAATTATTTTGGTACAACCAATGTTATCTGGCTTAAGGGGGGTCTTGCAGGAGACGACACTGACGGCCACATCGACAATCTTGCGAGGTTTGTAAATCCAACAACTGTCTTGTGTGCCTTTGAAGAAAACAAGTCAGATGAGAATTATTCTGCACTGCAAGAAAACTATGAGATTTTGTTACGCTCAAAAGACCAAGACGGCAACAAACTAAACGTAATCAAGGTGCCTATGCCGCCTGCCGTAATGGCAGATGTAAGGGGCAAAAAGACAAGACTTCCTGCGAGCTATCTGAACTTTTATGTGGCAAACAAGGTCGTTTTGGTCCCGATATATGGAGGTAAAAACGACGAGCTGGCACAAAAAATAATCCAAGAAGCATTCCCGACAAGAAAAATAGTTGGAATGGACTGCGGGGATCTAATTTACGGAATGGGTGCCATTCACTGTGTGATGCAGCAGCAACCGGCAGTATCGCAATAATCCATAACCTGACAATATAAAATAAGATTATATGCCTAGGGGAGCGTTCTTGAGTGTTTGGTAGCAAAGGAGCTCCTCGAGGTTTCAAAACCAAGAATTGTAGTACTGCTTGTAATTACGGCTGTTACATCAATGTATGCCGCATCAAAGCTTGTAGGGCCCGAGCTTGAGCCAATCGGCCTTGTTCACATAATAATTGCGGGGGCTTTGGCGTCTGCAGGATCATCTGCACTAAACCATTACTACGACAGGGATATTGATCCACTGATGAAGCGAACAAGCTCAAGGCCGATTCCATCTGGGAGAATAAAGGCATCGTCTGTTTTGGCATACGGACTTGGGGTCAGCATCGCATCAGTCCTGTATGCGGCGTTTTTCCTGAACCTTACATCGACGTTTTTTATCGCAGTCGGCATCTTCTTTTACGTCATAGTGTATACCGCATGGCTTAAGAGAAAAAACTCTTCAAACATCGTAATTGGCGGGTTTGCAGGAAGCGCTGCTTCGATGGCAGGCTGGACAGCAGCAACCGGATTTGTGCCGCCACTTGGGATTGACCTCTTAGGATTTTTGGTGGGATTTTTGGTGTTTGTGTGGACTCCTTCGCACTTTTGGTGTCTTGCAATGAAGATACGAGAAGACTATGCGGAGGCAAATGTGCCAATGCTTCCTGTTCTTATTGGGATGCACAAGACTTCAAAGTATATTCTGGCAAATACGGCAATCCTCCTTCCGTACTCTTTGGCGCTGTATGCATTTGGGTTGGGTGTTGTGTATTTGGCGATTGCAGCAGTATCGGGTGGCTTGATGCTTGCATATCATTACAAGCTAACAAAGAACCCAACGTCAGATTTTGCTTGGAAGGCCTACAAGGTTACGGCACCGTATCTTACGATAATCTTTGTAGCGATAGCCCTTGATGCAGCATTCCACTTTAGATTTTGAAAATTCTATCTAATTACCAGTTCTGGTATAGAACAATATCACTTCGATTCATCGAAGTTGATATTTTAAATAATTTTATTTCAAGAGAAATTTGAACGTCCTTTGGCAAAAAAACGGATAACCTTTACGATAGATGAAGATCTGGACAAAAAGATCCGTTCCCTGCAGGTCGGTCTCATTACATCGACAAATCAGGGCTGGAGCTACTCGTCCGTTCTAGGTCTAGTCATTGAAGAAGGCCTCAAGTCAACGAGCGTCAAAAAAATGAGCAAGCACAAGCCATAATCTATCGCCATTTTTGACGATTAGGGGTTTTTTCACATCTGGGGCATTTTAGCCCGTTTGTCTTGTACCCGCATCTTTTGCAGTATAGGTTTAAGGTGAGGGGAGATTTGGATGAGCGGATTATTTTTTTGATAAGAATTACTGTGGTGAGGATTCCAATACCGATTCCAATCCAGACAAGAACCATGATATTATTACGTCAAACTAGAATAAATCTAGTCTGTATTTTTTCAAAGTTACCATCATGCGGCTTGAACCGTTGCCTTTATCTCGTACGGAGGCCATGTGTTGTAGAGTCTTTCGATTTCTGCCATGTCAGTGGTACTAAGATACCTTCCATCGGACATGGAGGCAAACTGCTCAATTTCCTCTACACTGATAACAGTTGGTAGAACTGAAGAGACTGCATTTTTTGATAGGATGAACTTGATTGCCAGCTCTGTAATTGAAAGGCCGTTTCTGTCCGCGATTGGCCTTAGCTGCTCTACTTTGTCAAGGGCTGACTTTATCCATTCGCCTTTGCGTACTGAGCGATGATCCTTTTGGTCTATCTTGGTGTCGGCATTTACCTTGCCTGTCAAGATTCCCGACGCATCGGGGACGCGGACTAGGACTCCGACGTTTTTTCTTTCTGCATTTCGTATCAGCTCGTTGCCTGGAGTCTGCTCCAAGATATTGTATACTGTCTGGACTGCAGAAACGTTCTTTCTGTTCATTGCCTCAAGTCCTTCCTGTGTCCAGCCAATTGCTGGACCTAGTGCTACTTGGTAGGTTCCAATTAGCCCTTCATTTATCTTTGAGTCAAGAGTGTAAAATATGGTGTCGTCGTGGATGTGGACAAGCTTTGGGTTGTGCAAACCATATACGTCGATGTGGTCTGTTTGGAGACGCTCAAGGCTTTTTTTGAGCATGTAATCGGTAAATAACGGATCGAATCTCTGAGGCAGCTCGGCATGTCCTATCTGAGCCGCCGACTCAAAATCATAACCGTACTTTGTGGATATGACCACCTCGTTTCTTACTCCCTTTAGGGCTTCGCCAAGAAGTTTTTCTGACTTGCCCTTTCCATACATGTCTGCCGTCTCAAAAAAGTTGATGCCAAGGTCGTAGGCTTTTTTTATCATCTTTTTTGCTTCGTCTTCTTCTATTTTTTTGCCCCACCAGTCCAGTGCTATTGTCCATGCCCCAAATCCAACCTCTGATACCGTCAGGTCGCTTTTTCCAAGCCTTTTGTACTTCATCTGATTATCTCCTCAAATCGTCTTAACCGCAAATCCAAATCTGCCTCGCTCAATACTGGAGTTGCAGAGTCTAGCTTTGCATTTATGTCTATCCAAGATTTGCAGCCCTGAAACTCCGGCATGTCTTGTATCTCAAATGATGGAATCCTGTAGGTCTTTAAGAAAACCGCCTTGATTGCCTTGTCTGGCATCCAGTTTAATCTGGTTTGTATGTACGAATCAGACCAGATGTGAAATTCTGATAGTTCTTGGACCTTTTTTTGGTCTGATATGTCTGATTCCGCAACTACTTCAGCAAACGAGGTGATTCTGTTTTGGCCTTTCTGTGGCTTGACATTCATCACAGAATCAAGGTGCTTGTGGAAGCTGGGTCTGATATTATCGTATTTTTGATGCTCAAAGGTTGGGAAAAGAAAGAACCTCTTTGTTTCTATTACAAAGCCAGATGCTGCTTCGAGGATTCCACCCTTGCGCAAAAGTACGGTCTGGTCTCCTGACTCTAAAGCTGATACCACCGTTGCCCATTCCTTTAGTGCACGCATCTATCCTAAACTGGCAACAAGAGAAATAATATCCTTCTTTACGCACACGATCATCGGCGTGTCCCTTTCAACATATTTTGAGACCTGTGTTTCGCGCAGCTCCATTATCAGGTCCTGAAATGCGTGCAGCTCGTCACACTCAAAGGCAAGCATAAAGTCCTCATCATGGATTCCAAACGAGTATGTTGTGTTCAAAATAACTTGCGGATATTTTTCGCCAACAACGATGTGCTCATCCATCATTTTTCTTCGCTGCTCAAGGGGTAGAAGATACCACTCGCGGGTCTTGATAAATGGATACACAACGACATAGTTTTTTGGTTCATTTCCCTCCACAAAGGACAAGGTTCTGCCCTTTTTTGCATAAATCGATGGTCTAGTGCAAGAAAGGTAGACATGCGAGGGACTGATGTACTTGCCAAATACCGTCTGGTAAATCTTTGAGATTGCCCCCTGTATCTCTTCTACAGATTCTGATGCAAACCACAGCAGGAAATCTGCGTCATCACGCAATCCAAGTGTCGAGTATGTGCGGCACTTGACCTTTGAATTTTTGATTACCGTCTCCAGCTCCTTTGCGGACTCTTCTTTTGCCAAGTCGGCCATCCAGCGCCATTTTGGGTCAACTTTGAAGAATGAAAAGTTGAAAAAGACTCGTTCTGCCATGGGTTTTTGATTTATGTGACTGTATTTAACGGTAATCTAGATGTGCAAGGTTGGTTGTAGAGAATTGCAAAAATTAGTAAAAATAGTTTCATGTAACTTTTTTATGTTTAAACAAGGCATAGGTCTGAACCCAGTATCCTATGTACCAAAAAAAGTTTACTGGCTGATACAGATCGTACCCTTCAAAAACTTCAAGATAATAGTACCAAACATCGCCTGAGATATTTATTAAAAATGAAAGCAACAAAATATACCATGCTATTCCTAGCGCACTGTTTTTGAAAATCATGGCGGCATACACCACAAATGGCAATGTGATTGCCGATAACGTGACGAACAATAAGCCATAAAAAAATTCGAAATTTGGTTCTAGCTGTAGATGAAAAAGTGTAATGCCAATGTAGGAAAATTCTATTGCGGAGAAAATCATGATAAAAATAATTAATTTTCTATATTCTAAGGTGGTTCCAAAGTATCTTATGTTGGTGGCAATATGTGCTATCCACAAAACATAGAGCAATGCAAAAAACAAATCTGCAACTGAGGGATAAGGATCAATTTCCATAATATCGTACTGAATACCATAAATGACTTCGGCCGTTGCAGCGCATAAATAAGCAAGACCAAGCAGGATGTATGCACGTCCAAAAGTTTTACTCATTCTATAGAGTCCTGCAATGACGAATGCAAAAATTGCAGTGACGAGGGGATTGATTATTGAAACAACATCTATGACATAATTTGCGTTTTTTCCCTGACCATCAAATGATGCAAAATATATCATAGAATAATGAAATGCAATACCACCAACAAAACACAGAATAATTATTTTGTAATTGATCTCATTAGGAACATGATCAGGGACAACATCGCTTCTGATTTTTTCCATTGACTAAGAAAATGAGGAATTCACATAATTAAGTTCTAGGTTTCGAAAACAATGATGTAATTGCCGCAATTAGACGGCTATTTTTTATAGTCTCGTCTGTGAAATGAATCTCTAATTCGATAATGGATTTTTTGATTCTAATATTAACCAAAGAAATGGTCGATTTGTATGTGGAAACCTTTCTGCCTTCTGTGCTAACAGTACGCCGATCCGTTTCAATGAGTAAGCCTTCCTTAATCAATGAATTTATGATTCTGTAGCCTGTACTTTGTGAAAGATTAATTTTTTTAAGGATGACAGCAATAGGTAACTCGGATTCTGATGCCAAGTCTAAAATTGCTTTTTTTTCTTCATTACCATAAGTCGTTAATATTAATCTGATGAGAGCCCTGTCTCTGATCAAAAAAGATTTTGGCCATCCGGATTTGTTTTTTTTCATCTCGCAAATATTGTTAAAAATTTTTTGAAGCATGCCATCCGCACCCCTGCCAAAAAATTCTCTTAATGTCTTATCAAAGGGGTCAAATTCTTTAATTGCATTGGTGAGAGAATATCCCTTTT
This sequence comes from uncultured Candidatus Nitrosotenuis sp., assembly GCA_964562075.1. Taxonomy (GTDB): domain Archaea; phylum Thermoproteota; class Nitrososphaeria; order Nitrososphaerales; family Nitrosopumilaceae; genus Nitrosotenuis. Next base: position 582 of record CAZLSK010000031.1, on the reverse strand, counting down.
CAAAAAGCCGTGCTTTTATTTTCTTTAACGTGTCAGGACCAAGCTCTCCAACTACATGATTTTCAATGAATTTAGTAAGTAAAACGTCTACTTCAGAGATCATTTTGTAATCTAAAACCTAATCCATTTGTTTTGATTCCTTTGGAATCGACTGTCAAAATAATTAAGTTTGTGTTGGCATTCATGTGTATCGTAATATCATTAATAGTTTTTTTGAATTTTGTAGATCTATTTCTTTTACCAAATTCTTTTTTGTATCCTGAAATTTGAAGATACCCATTTTTCAAAAGGAGTGAAATTCTTCGATATATGGTTGATTTTGGTTTTTTACATGTTTTAAGAATCTCTTGTATTGTCATAGGCTTTGTAAGTGAATTGAAAATGGATCGATTTCCTTCATCCATGTACACTTTCAAAATCTTTGTAATGAGTACTTTGTCGTCAATTTCAATCCGAGTGGTTCTCATCTGATTTCCAGCGGTGGTAAATTTTGTTATCGCACCATTGATTATTTGCATGCTGTGCGCCATTGTATCGTTGTCAATAATTAAATGAGTTTCAGGTTTCTTTGAAAATTGAAAA
>CAZLSK010000030.1:0-12307 GCA_964562075.1 uncultured Candidatus Nitrosotenuis sp. | reverse complement strand
TCGTTCCAAATGATGGAGTTGTACCGGATTACAAACCCGGTCAATTCTTAACAATTGGAATGAATGTTCCAAGTGAGGGCAAAGTAATTCGCAGAGCGTACTCGATTGCGTCACATCCTGAAAACAAAAAGTACATCGAGTTTGTAATTCGTTGGGTAAGGAAGCCATTGCCAGGAAGACTGACGACACAACTCTTCAACGCAAAAGAAGGTGATGAGATTTCTTGGATAAAGCCTACCGGCGCCTTTACACTCAACGACAACTTGCCAAATGGCCAAAAGGATGAAAGGCGCATTGTCTGTCTTGGTGGAGGAACAGGTCTTGCTCCCTTTGTGAGTTACGCGCAACACCTACATGCTGTTGGCGATAAAAGGGAGATTGTTGTTTTGCACGGCGCCAGTTATGTTGATGAGCTGGCATACAAGGACTTGCTTACTGATTTAGAATTGGAAAGTCTTGACAGAGGTAAAGACAAGTGGAACTTTAGATATCGTGCTGCAGTAAGTCGTCCTCAAGAATGGTTTAACAGATCATGGAGCGGCCAGGCTGGAAGAGTGGAGACCTTTCTTAGATCAAAAGACGGTGGTCCATCACCACTAGAACAGCTAATTGGTGAAAAGGTCACCCCCGAGAATACAATGTTTTACATCTGTGGTTGGCAGGGAACCGTTGATGGTTGCATGGATTATCTTACCGCAAAAGGGTTTGTGACTGAGCGAAACAAGCGACCAGATGGTAGCTACGAAGTCAAGTTCGAATCCTACGGATAATCAAAAGTAATATTGTATCGTTTTATTTCAACTTCGGGGACGTAGGTTAGCTTGGTATACTGCCAGCCTCGGGCGCTGGAGGTCATGGGTTCAAGTCCCATCGTCCCCAGTATTTTTCAAGCATTGAAATAGGACAGAATTTTTAAGGAAGATAATTGACGGTTGCAATCTATCTTGCACATTTGAACCCGGTGACAAATGCGCACGTAGAGATAATTGAGGACCTAAAAAAACAGGGAGACGTCAAGGTAATGCCTGTTGTTTTTTTAAAAGATGGAACCGAGATAAACAGCCGTAGTTTTCCGTTTAGTTTCGAGGTAAGAAAAAAAATGCTAATTGCAGTATTTGGAGACTCTATTGAGGTCTCCTCAAACTATACCTTTCATGCACCGTTTAAGAGGTACTTTCCGCCGTTGCTGTCGCCTTATTCGTGGAGGCTCCGAAACCAGATTCTAGAGGGAATTGACGATGATTTTTTCACCTACACTGGAGACAAAGTAGAGGGAATGATGCTTAAAATGTACAGGCTCAAGCCAAAGATTGGTACAAGAAAGGAGATCTCTGCCTCCTCCGTAAAAAACAAGCTCTACGAAGCAGCTCAGGGCAAAGAAACAGATTGGAAAAGCTATGTTCCAAAACAAGTCATTCCAATCATTGAAGAGAATTGGGATGTGATCAAAAAATATGCCAATGCGTCAGATGCCACCACAAGAATTGCCGGAATGAAGTTTCCAAAAGAAGGACTTAAGACAAGCTAGATTAATACCAGATTTGCAGAAATTTTATGAAGCTAAACATTTCAAAATTTGTTTGGTTTAATGGAAAGTTTACAACATATGACAAAGCCAAAGTTCCTATAACAACGCACGCAATTCATTACGGTACATCGATTTTTGAGGGAATTCGTGGTTATTGGAATTCAAAAAATCTCAACATCTTTAGACTGGATGATCACATCAAGCGGTTTCGAAGGTCTGGTCAGTTTTACTCTATTTCATTAAATTATTCAAATGAACAGCTAAGTGATGCCGTAATTAATTTGTGCAAAAAAAATAATGTAAAAAAATCCTGCTATATCCGACCATTTTATTTCGTTGGAGAATATGGGATAAATTTACACGTAACTGAGGCGGCACCAACTCATGTAGCGATGTTCATGTTTTTGTTTGGCGACTTGTTTGACAAAAACGGAATAAGTGCTGGCATTTCTTCGTGGAGAAAGTTCAGTGACGCATCTACTCCTCCTCTTGCCAAAATGGGCGGAAATTATCTAAATTCTATTTTAGCTACACAGGAATGCAAACGCGACGGGTATGACGAGGCAATCCTCCTAGATTTGAACGCAAATGTAAGCGAGGCGCCGGGTGAAAATATTTTCATCGTCAAAGATGAGGCTCTGTTAACTCCGCCGCTCAGCTCTTCGGCCTTAGAAGGAATTACACGTGATTCTGTGATGAGGCTGGCAGATGATATTGGATATCATGTTAAAGAAAAAGAGATCACGCGAGGTCAGCTTTACCTTGCCGACGAAGTCTTTCTTACTGGAACGGCTGCTGAGATCACGCCAATTATAAGCATTGATGGTAGAAAAGTCGGCACCGGAAAGGTTGGCAAGATTACCAAAAAGATGATGACTGCATATATTGATGTGGTAATGGCAAAAAATGAGAGGTATTCCGAATGGCTAACGCCGGTGTACTAGTATGAAGGTTGCACAAATTGGAGTTGGTGGTTGGGGCAAAAACCACGCCCGGGTTTTATCACAACTAGGGGTCTTGACGGCAATCTGCGATGCAGACCAAAAAAGAGCCCAAGAAACGGCTCAAAAATATGGCGTAAACCACTACACATCAATTGACGATATGCTCAATGCAGAAAATGTTGGTGCCGTCTTTGTCTGTACCCCTACATCTACCCACTTTGAGATTGCGACAAAGCTGATTCAAAAAAAAATTAATGTCTTTATCGAAAAGCCGATGACTTATGATTCAAAAGAAGGTATGCAGCTTCTAGAGCTTGCCAAAAAAAACAAGGTCTTGCTGACCTGTGGATACATTGAAAGATTTAACCCAGCAGTAGAAGCTGTAAAGGATTTTGTAAAATCAAAAAAATATGGCGAGCTCATAATGCTAGAATTTCATAGGGAAAACAGAATGCCTCTCCACATAAAGGATGTCGGAATTATTTACGATACATCAGTACACGACATCGATACTGCTATGTGGTTATTTGATGATACGCCCGAAGTTGTTTTTGCAAGGTCTGGAAAAATTAGACATGAACACGAAGACTTTGCCACAATAATGCTTGGCTTCAAGGACAACAAGGTTGCAATAATTTCCTCAAATTGGATAACGTCGGCGCGCATAAGACATTTTAATGCAGTATGCACTGAAGGAATAATTTCAGGCGATTTTGTTTCGCAAGAGGTAAGAATTCAAAAAGAGCAACAAGCAGAGCCCCTCACAAGAGAAAAACAAGAACCTCTGACACTTGAAATCAAAAGTTTTCTTGATGCGCTTGACGGCAAACATAATCACAGAGTTAGTGCACAAGACGCCGTAAATGTGACCAAGGTTGCAGAGGCAGCCTTACTATCAAGTCATAAAGGAGTACCAATTTACTTAGAGCTGGCATGAACAAAAAAATGATGGACATTTTGGTGTGCCCCATTGACAAGGAGTTTCCACTGGAGGTCTTTGAGATAGAATCAAAGGACCAAGTCGTAATTGAAGGAACACTATATTGTACCAAATGCAGTAGATTTTATCCCATCATTGAAGAGATACCAATAATGCTTCCTGATGAGCTTAGGGATAAACAGCAAGACATTGGTTTTTTGGAAAAAAACAAAAAAACTTTACCTCAAAAAATAATTAATCATGCAAACCCATGGCATCTGTGATTTCTTGTGGTAACTAACTTTATTTCTGAAAAGGCAAAAATTGGAAAAAATGTCAAGGTTTGGCATTTTGCATATGTCGGAGACAACACAACAATTGGTGACAATGTGAAGATTGGCTCACTTGCACACATCGATTACAATGTCACCGTAGGTGAGAACACGATGATCGAGGGGCTTGTGTACATCCCACCCCTCTCAAAGATTGGAAAAAATGTCTTTATCGGCCCGGCAGCTGCGCTGACAAACGATCCGTATCCACCCTCTGGTAAAATGATTGGAGTCACAATCAAAGATGGGGCAATAATTGGTTCACGCGCAATCATAAAAGCAGGCGTAACTGTTGGCCAAAACAGTGTCGTTGCGATGGGCGCTGTCGTAACAAAGGATGTTCCAGACAACACCGTCGTTGTAGGCATTCCTGCAAAGCCCAAATATTCACGACAAGAATACGACAAAAAGCAAAAAAAGTGGCAGTCCTAGGATTTTATCTGCTTTTGGAAGATCTTGTTTTTCAGCTTTATCAGTACGAGCACCCATATCACCACAAGAATGATTGCAATTGCTGCTTTGATTGCGGAACCAATCATAAAGTCAAGTTGTTCACCGTATCCTTGGATTGAGATTTGCGCAACGACTGTAACAAGAATGCCTCCACCTCCCAATATCAGTACCCACATTGCCGCTATGAAACCGTAGATTAGAGATTGACCCATGCTTTTGCCTCCATCAAAAATGCGGTAATGATTGCCAAGATTCCAGAAAATATTGCAAGTCTGAATATGGCATATCCAATCTCTTTTTCGGTCATGGGTCTACTTGCCACTATTAATCGAACCAAGGTTATCGGTGCATCAGCTTCTTTTGTTGCAGTAATTTTGTTGTCATCGGTGTGAGTTGTTGGGTTTTTTATCTCCCTATGTTCTACGATGCGCTTTACGCTTGACAGGAACAAAAAAGAGTTAATGACAGCAGGAAGTAATGCAATTGCAGCAATTACCTCTACATGACCAATAATTGCAATTACTCCATACATTGCCCCTAGTGTGAGTGCACCAGAGTCACCTGGAAAGATTTTGCTTGGGAATTTGTGATATTTGTAAAATGCAAGGGATGCAAACGCCAACGGTAGTGTCATTATTGCGGCCGAATAATTTTGCAAGATAGACAAGCATATTGCCAACGAAAACGCTGCAATTGTCATAAACCCGCTTGCGATTCCGTTCATCACATCGATAGAGTTTATTGTGTTCCCAGTAATTGGAATCATGAATACTATCAATCCAAGGTACAACGCTGGAATCTTGACTGCCCCAAAGATTGGAAATTGTAGGTTGCTATCATATGCTCCAAGCACAATTATTGGCGCTGCTGCCACTGCGAGTGCAAGGGGTTTGAACCATCCTCCGAGTACCCTTCTGTCATCTACAAAACCTACAACAAAGGCAGCCGAGGTTGTGATCAGTAAGACAGCGATCCCTTTTGTAATTGATTCATCAGGGGGAAGAAGAAAGTAAAGAGAGATCTCTGATAAAATAATTCCTGCGAGAATTGCCGGCCCTCCAGGCCTTGGTATCATTGCGCCTCCAAGACGATTGACGTCTTTTACTACCCAGTTGCGTTTTGTAAGATTCTTTATTAGAGGTGGCACCACGCCCAGAACAACAAAAAATGCAATTAATGAGGCCGCAATGGCCGCAATCATAAGCTCGGCTTGCAATTACCTTACTTTTTTCAGTTGGGATTTAATATTATCTGCAAGCGTGGGTCCGATTTTGTCAATTTCAGCCAGCTTGTCAAGAGGGATTCTTTTTAGGTCATCTATGGTTTTGATACCATGATTGTACAGTCTTCGCGCTCTAACTCGACCGATTCCTTTGATTTGAACTAGTTCTACCAGCTCTTCTTTTATTCCATATACAATCCTCTTTCTTAGAACTGTAAGCTCTTCTAAGAGGTCAGATCTATCAACAAGTTTTGCAAGCTCGTATAAACAGTATGAAAGCCAGTCCGCCATCTCCACCATCCTATGCATGTCACCAGATTCAATGTTGAGATTGTCCGAAAGCGAAATGTCAGATGCTTCGCCTAGCCACGAATGTAGTGCAAGCAGGCTCCTTGAGCAGTCGTATTCTGAGATAGATTCTACAAGCTCTGAAGAATGATTTTCCAGCAAGACGCTCAGTGTTTCGTAGTCCTTGTTTCTTAGGGAGAATTTTGGAAAGAATTCTTCGCAGCTTGAGATAAGATGTAAAAACCCGAGCGTGTGTTTTCTGTTTTGTGACACAACCTCCAATCCGCGTCTAAAGTAAATTGCGGTGAGGGGGTCTATGTACAGCATTGAGACTTTTTTGCCAAACTCTGTTGCGGCAAACCGGTCTGCCTTTTGCACGATGAGTTTTTCCCGTAAGAGAAATTTCTTGGCAATCTCAATTGAAAACCTTAGTGTACTTTTTCTTGTCTGAAGTCCTGCCAGTGTTTTTGAAAAGAACTCAAAGATCTCGTCGTTTTTTGCTCCAGGATTTGATACAATGTAGCTCAAAACGTGGACCCTAAGTGCCTTATCGTCGGTAAGCTGTGACTCGATTGGCTCTGGACTGCCGTTTACGTAATAATCGATTAGGTCCGCTGCATTTGCATTTCCTATAATTACTGCCTCGCCAAAGCTATCGTATTGTGGTCGTCCTGCCCTTCCGCAAAGCTGCTTGTATTCCAAAACACTGATGGGCTTGTTTGCGCCTGATTTTGTATCGTAGCGAGCAATGTTTGATATGACAACCCTTTGCGCCGGAAGGTTGACTCCTGCTGCAAGCGTGGGAGTTGATGCAAGCAACTTGATTTTGCCGCTTCTAAATTCGGTTTCAATTATCTCTCTACAGTTTTGATTAAGACCAGCATGATGAAATCCTACGCCTTTTTTTAAAAGGGCAGAAAGTGTTTTTACTAAACTGGTGTGTTCGTTGTCATCAAGCAGTCTTTTTGAGAGCTTTTCAAGTTCGTTTTTTTCATGTTCTGTGAGAAATTTAGATACAGCGTCTGCTCCCTTTGCAGCCAAAGATGCAGAACGTGCCCTTGTTTCTGCAAATATGAGTGACTGTCCACCATTTTTTATCGTATCAATGCAAAGATCTACTGTAGGACCCCGAACGCTTGACTCGATTTCTACTGCCTCGCCATTATTCCAAAGTATTGTTCCACTGTCAAAGACACCCTCCGTTAATGGTACTGGTCTCCAATCACTTGAAACAAGTTTGCAGCCAAGCCAGCTGGACAATTCATCAGAGTTTGTTATGGTAGCGCTGAGGGCAAGAATTTGTGGATTTGTTTCTAGTTCTTTGAGTTTTGTTAAAAGTATCTCAAGTGTTGGACCCCTGTCCTGATCTCCAATGAGATGAACCTCATCTGCAACAACCAGTCCAATTTTGTCAATCCACTCTGCACCATGACGGATAAGCGAGTCCATTTTTTCATTTGTAAGGACTATAATGTCTGCGTTTTCGGCCTCCTTGTCCAGCGAGTCAAAGTCTCCTGTTGAGATCGTTGCCTTGATGGGCCTGCCAAGACTGATTTTTTCCAGTTTTTTGAATTCGGCAAACTTTTCTGAGGCAAGGGCCCTAAGCGGTGTCAAGTATACCGCTTTGCCTTCTTTTTTTGTCAAAAAATTCATTATCGCAAGCATTGCAATGAGGGTCTTTCCGCTTGCTGTTGGAGCGGCAACAAGAATGCTTTGCTCTTCCAAAAGGCCTGCTTTTATGGCATCTGCCTGCGGTGGATAAAGCTTGCTAATTCCTTGTGCTGAAAGAAACTGCTTTGCGGAATCGGTTATTGTCAGTTCAGCTATCTTCATACCCGGTTATAGTGACCAGGCTTGGATTCATAAATTGATGCCTCGCGGAGCATTCTTCTAATAAAGTTCCTTGCTTCCTCTTCGGTAAACTTGCCTGTCTTGGCAAGCTCCTTTACAAACAGTTTTTCCTCAACTGCAGTCTTGCTGTCTCCCTCAAGTGATTTTAGGACATCCATGAATAGTTGTAGTTTGGAAATCTCACTGTGAGGTCTTCCCTGAAGTACACCCAGATCAACTTTACCTGTGTTTACGTCGACTCCAGCATCCTCAAGCATGCTTTGAATTAGAAATATTGCCCGTTCTGCATCCTCGCCATCAACTTGGTCCTTCATCAAAAGCCTTGCTCTTGCTGTAGCCAGTCTGATCAGGCCTCCAAGCTGTCTTGGCGTAACCGTTATCATCTCTTCTGACTCGACGTTTCTCATCTTCATGTAATATTCAAGCAGTTTTTCTTCTGCCTCTGGAGTAAGAACCGGTTCTACTCTTTTGCAGTATGCCAGATATTTTGTGAAAATGTCAACGTCAATGACTGATCTGTTATCAGAAGTTCCGCGTTTGTGTAGGCCGATTATGTGCTGTGCAATGTTTCTATCTCTTTCTTTTGACGGAATGTCTCTTACAACAAAAATCAGATCAAATCTTGTAAGAAGTGGAATAGGTAGTGCCACATTTTCTGTGATATTTTTGAATGGATCATATTTTCCGTACATTGGGTTTGCTCCAGCTAAAATCGAGGTTCTTGCATTTAGTGTAGCAACTATGCCACCTTTTGCGATGCTTGCAGATTGTTGTTCCATTACCTCGTGCAGTGCACTTCGGTCTTCTGGTTTCATTTTATCAAATTCATCTATGCAATTATGAATGTAAACAAGAGATGCTTCATAATTGTGATAACTACCTACGCTCAGATCATACACATATCCGTCATATGGAATCTTTTCCACACTTACAACCTTCTCTGTACCTCTTGTTATAGAACCCTTATGATGAATCTCGACTGTGCCTTCTCGTTGGGCCTTAATGCTGTGGCTTTTGATTCCTTCTACAAATCGAGAAATGTCGCGACCAGTGATGTGTATTAATGGAAATCCTTTGCGTGTCTTGCGTATCTTTGCAGATATACCTACTCGACGTAATGCATAAAGCATTACATGCAATTCATGTTCAGATGTTGATGGATATAGCCTAGCTGCAACGATTTTGCCATTCACATGATTCAGATCACCATCCGTATCAAATACTCCCGCAAGAAAAGACCATAGTGATTTGTCTGAAAGCAAAAGTACGTTATCAACGGAAGGGTTCTTGGTAAGGAATCTTGTTTTTCTTAGTAATGCTTTGTCTGATGTATGTAAATGATACATACGAGAAACAAGAGCATACTTTCCAAGTGTACGGATTCTGTCACCTTTATCATACAGAGCAAATACATCGGAATGTTTCTGTATGTTTTCTATTACATCAGAATTAACTTTTGATTGACTTATTGTGATGCTGTGTGCTGTTGTATAACCATCACCATACACACACCCAATGACATAAGCTTCATTCTCGGTCAAATCTAAAGTACATGCTGGTTTGAAAACACGTACTGGAGCTCGTATCAGGTCACCAGCCTTGACATCTTGCGCTTCTACCCACTTGTTCTTTACATGTGTTGTACGGCGAAGTAGATGTTCGGGGGTTAATTTGAGTGTCAAGCCAGATGAAAAAGTTAGTTTGATGACATCACCGGTGTGTCTTTTTCGCATTATTGCAAAAGCATTACCATCAATGTCTGCCCTAATGTTATTATCGTAAATTCCGATTGGAATTAGCTCTTTTTTGGCTTCTCGACCTGATTTTGTGATATAGATATCGCCTTTGATAGAATCCCACAATTTACCAACAGGCACCAAGGCATTACCAGTATAGAGTTCTGTGTCTTCTGTCATGCAGACTAAACCTTGATCGCCTAAAACTACAGCGCCCGCTTCGAGCATCATAATTCCGGTTTTGTCACGAACCACTGCTGCGGTTAGTCCTGCTGCGGTGGAACCCCTCCCTGAGGTGTATAGTCCTCTGGGTGCAACTCTTGCACAAAATTTAAGCAGCTCGCTCTTACCGGTACCTGGGTCTCCTACAAGGAAAATGTTGATGTCACCTCTTATCTTTGTGCCATCCTGCAACACTCTTTGTGTTGATCCGACCATTAGCAAAAGAATTGATTCTTTGATTATCGAATGTCCCTGTATATGGGGGGCAAATGAGTTGACCATTCGTTCATAAATGTCAGAGCTTCTAGCCAAAGATTTGATTAATTTTTCCTCTTCTGGTGAGATCTCTTCTCTTTCTGAACGTCTTGAGTTTTTAGTTCCTCTTCCTCCAAGGAATTCAATATTGTTTCCCTCTATTCGCAGTCTGTGAAGGCCACTGTGAATACGAGTACCGGCAATTTGTTCCTGCTCGATTCGCACCAACCCAGTCAGGATAATTCTGTCGCCCGGTCGTGCATTGTCCACTAGGTCCTGCTTTATTGTTACATCAATGTAGTGAGGAAGCTGGCCAGGGGGAAGATCTTCAGGAAGCTCTTGTAGTCTTACAATCTGAAAGTCGATGAATCTACTTTGTTCAGGATCGATTCGCAGGTCACGCTGGCCGCATTTTTCATATGAACACTTGGTTGGGGTGTAGATGCTAAGACCCCGTTCCAGTGGAACCTCCGTGAGATGACCCTCAGGACACTTGTATACGACGCTTTTTGCAAGCGGCTTTACCTCAGAGGCACGAACAACCATGCCTGAGACACTTGTGAGTTTTCCAATCACTTCGGCATTTATCTGGCGAAGACTACGCTGAATTGGATAGTTTGCAATCCTTACTCGAATGTCGTCGGCAATTTTTTTTGCATAATCTGGGAATCTTTCTTCTAAAATGTTTTTGACTGCACGCGAAAATGCATAGAGAATCTCGTCTGGCTCGGTGTTGAATTTGACCTCGATATCTTTTTGTGAGACGACATCGTTATAGTCTACTACGATATACTTGGCTTGTTTTGCCATCATCTGATCAATTTCTTCTACATACCTAAATGAACCAGACTTGTCCTTAAAGGTCGCAAGAAAACCTTGCACCTGATCAATTAGTGCGCTTGGCGATTGTGTCTCTAGTGTCATTTCTTATCACCAAAAATTTGGTTGACAAAGTCCTTGCTATTTTTGTTGATGGTGTTATACAGGGCCCGTTCCTCAATTGACAGCTTTTTTGCAAGATCAGCAGTAAGTTCCATAGAGTTTGCCCGAGGGACAATTTTGCCCAGCCTTTTTCTAATCAAGGTCTTGAGCAGACTTTGAAGTTTATCGTATTCTTTTTCTGATTGCCTTGACATGTAGCCGGTTACTTTGATGTAAAAATCAGGTTCTAGATGAGACAGCTCTTCACCTTGGAAATTTTCCTTTGAGATCGATTGGGTTAGCTCAATTCCCATGTCGGATTCCTGTATCTCTGCATGCTTTTCAGATTCGAGTGTTTGTGCAACCCAGCGTGGTACATTTAGAACCTCGCCTTGTTTTCCCTCGATCGCAACATTTGAGAGGTTTATCTTAAAATCATGATTTATGAGAGTCTTTACGTCCTGCATCCCATATCCTATAGAATAAACCTGCAAAAGCTCGTTTATTTTCAATAGATCAAAGACTTCCCTCAAGGATTTAATGGATACGATCGATCAATTGTATTTACAAACAGCTAAGATCATTTGATCCTTAGTATAATAAATTATTAAGACAGACTCCAAATCCATCGTATTGTCCCTTTCAAACATAATGTGGGTTGAAAAATACCGACCCCAGAAGATCTCCGATCTTGTAAACCAAAAAGAGATAGTGGGCAGTATGACTTCGTTGTTAAAGACCGTCTCGGAGCTGCCGCACCTTTTGTTTTCTGGATCGGCGGGGGTTGGAAAGACCACCCTTGCTTTGTGTTTGGCCCGTCAGATTCTAGGAGATGGCTGGCGCGAATACACCCTTGAGCTAAACGCCTCAGACGAACGTGGAATAAACATGGTCAGAGAACGTGTTAAAAAATTCTCAAAATTTGCAGGCCTTGATGCAAATATTCCATTCAAGTTGATAATTCTTGATGAGGCGGACGAGATGACCTCGGATGCCCAAACCGCCTTGCGAAGAATAATTGAGGATGCCTCAAAGTCGTGTCGTTTCATTCTGATCGCAAATAACATCTCAAAGATAATAGAGCCAATTCAGAGTCGATGTGCCGTATTCAAGTTTACAACGATCTCTGAAAAAGAGACAATAGCGCACCTAAAAGAAATTGCAAAAAAAGAGAAAGTAAAGGCAGAGGAAGAAGGGCTCAAGGCGCTCTATGAATATACGGAAGGAGATCTGCGTCATGCAATTAATCTCTTGCAAGCTACCTCAAGTCTTGGAAACATAACTGTACAAAATGTCAAGGCAGCAGCAGGTCTTACAAAAACAAAAGATGTCGATGAGGTCTTCAAGCTCGCATTGAGTGGCAAAATTGTCGATGCAAGAAACAAAATGATAGAGCTAATCAAAGTATATGGTATGTCAGAATCTGATTTTCTAAAGTATCTCAACGAATCAATATACAAGACAAAGCTTGGCAATCTGGCAGAGATTTCAGAAACAATAGCAAAATATGACTATAGAATTTTGTCTGGTGCAAATCCCGAGATTCAGCTATCAGCGCTATTGGCTGAACTTGGCAAACTTGGAAAATAGCGCAGAGAGCGTAGATAAACGTTTTGTTAGTCCACAATGAAGAAAA
>CAZLSK010000029.1:0-12634 GCA_964562075.1 uncultured Candidatus Nitrosotenuis sp. | reverse complement strand
AACGGAACTGTCAACATCGTTAGGCTGGGTTCCGTTTTCAGGTATCAGAGAAAAGATCTGCGGCTCTTGCAATATTTCAGCTGAAAAGTTTTATTCTTTGGCATCATCGTTAATTGAGGCAAATCCATCTAGGTACGAGGTTTCAACAGGAGGTAAGGAGGGCATCCAGATCCGTGGAATGCTACATGGATACGTAAGAAAACTATGACTTTTCCCTACGGTCTAAAAACAAATCCCTATCCAAGCAGCCCAACGCCAACAGAGCACGATGCAAAAATCCTTGGCGGTACGCGGCACCAAGAGGCAAAGGCTGCAATAATAGAATGCATATCGGAACTTTATAAAAAAGTGGCAAGGCGAAATTCTACAGAAAATGACTTTAGACTCGTGACGATTATTCAAGATGTTGGATCGGGCAAGACCCATCTGGCACTACACATCAAGACCCTAAAGACGAGGCAGGACATTGTTGCCGCATATGTTGACCTCTCCACAATTTCACCAAAAACAAATGAAGATATCTATAATGCAATTATTCGTGGTTTTAACAAGGAGCTGTTTTCTGAGCTCAAAGAAAAGTTTCTCCTTCAGATATGTGAGAAGGCACAAAAGGGAGAGATTTTGGCAAAAAAGGCCTTATCGTATGGCTTGACTGACAGACTCAAAGGAGTTACAATAAGGCAAAAAACGGAAGACATCCTCTATGACAGAAGGCAGATTTCCAAGGAGACATTACAAAACTATTTGGCTGCAAACTACAACCAGCATGAAGCCGTAGTAATACGCAACATAATCACAAACTCCTTTGAAAAGGCATCAAACCTAGATGATCTTCACGGAAGACTTGGGGCAATTGCCAGATTCAGTCACAATCTCCTTGGCAAAGTAATTCTCTTTGAATTTGATGAACTAGATGCCGAGGAGGGTTCACTAGAGTTTGTAAAATCGCTAATCAATGCGCACATTCCAGCATCTGTTCTTTTGCTAATTACAACGCCGTCACTTTACATGGATATTCAAAACGCAAGCCCTTCAGTATTTGATAGACTGGAGAAGGCAAACTACAAAATCGATCTGGCGGGTGCCAATTCGATTGACGAGCTTATTGAAATTGCAATTGAATACATCAAGGAGGCAGACAAGACGGAACGCTTTAACAAAAAAGAACAACAAGACCTTGCTGCAAAGATTCGAGTATTATGCGATGAGTTTCCGGAATTTAGGAACGTTCGCTCAATTATCAACATACTAAACCATGCAATAGAAAAAGCAGCAGAACTCGGAGCTTCAGAGATTACTGAATCTGTAATCGATGAAACGATAAGACAGACCTATCCTGGGCTGAAGATAAAGGGCAGTATCATGGAGGTGCCGATATCGGAGTTCATCAAAATAAAACGGGCAGCTGGTCTGAGCCAGAGCCAAGTAAAACAGGCAGTCTCGAACCTCATAAACTATGCGCACGAGATGGGAAATGTATCAAAGGCAACCAAGCCAAACCCGTCATTTGACGTCGTATATAGCGACGCGTTTGGCACAAAGGTAGGGGTAACTGTGGTTATGGATGCCAACCACTCAAAGAACTTTGAGACAATATCAAACGTTGTAAAATCATCAGCATTTGTGGACAAACTTGTGATATTGACAAATACCAACATTCCGCCCTCAAACCAAGCGACAATCGTTAATGTGGACAAGTCCAAGGTAATAGACCTATTATACTTTAACTCCAAATACACAGAGCACAAGCTTGACGAGCCAGAAAACGAAAAGGTCAAAATGCTTGCAAAAACAATCTGTGTAATCTGAAAACCAAAATAATTTTAATGATTTTATCTTTCACTATCTAGTGCAAAATTATCTCTTACAGGTCAGCCAGCAATCGCCAAGCGTAATCGAAAGTGGCGTCAAAAATATCATAGAGCAAATAACACCAGATATCCCTCACTCTTCGTTTATCACAGATTTGGCGATAATCATGATCTTGGCATCCATAGTGACACTGGCATTTTTCAAAATGAGACAACCCCTCATCATCGGCTACCTTTTTGCAGGTATGTTGATTGGTCCTCTTTCTCCAATTTGGAGCTCCGTTCTACCAACAAACAATGGGTTTATGGGCCTGAGGGAGGTTGGCATACTATCTGACATCAATGTACTAAACATCTTTGCAGAGCTTGGTGTCATTTTGCTTTTATTTGTGATTGGAATAGAATTTCCGCTTTCCAAAATTCGTTCCATTGGTAAAATTGCAATTGGAGCTGGAACGATTGGATTGTTTTTGACACTAGGGATTGTGTTCTATGTATCAAGTGTTATTGGACTGAGCCTTATGGATTCGTTGTTCTTGGGGGCGGCTCTTTCTATTAGCAGTACAGCAATTATTATAAAAATTTTGGAAGACATGGACAAGATCAAAAAGGAATCATCGATTCTTGTCCTAGGAATTCTTATTGTTGAAGATGTGATCGCAGTTATTCTTATTGCGACACTAGAATCCGTGGCGCTAGTGGGGACGGTTTCAATTGAAAGTGTGATTGTTATCGTAGCTATTGCATCTGCACTCATTGCAGGAACACTAACTGTGGGAATTAGGGTAATTCCAAGATTGATTGACAGAGTTGCTGCAACCGAACACAAAGAGATCCTTCTTTTGTCGGTACTGGGGGTGTGTTTTGGCTATGCGTTGTTTGCAAATATTGTCGGTCTTTCAGTGGCAATTGGCGCATTTTTGGCAGGCGTGTTGGTCGCAGAATCAAAATCGGCTGAGGTTTCCAAAATTTTATCAAGTCCAATTAAGGACATGTTTGTTGCCATATTCTTCGTCTCAGTTGGAGCACTGATGGATATCTCTGAGCTCCAAAGCTATGTCCTTTTGGCCCTAGGGCTAGTTGCTCTTGCAGTAATAGTGAAATTTGGAAGTGCTATTGCTGGAACCGTTTTGTTCAGACAAAGCAAACCAAAGTCATTGCGGTCAGCATTTGCGTTGGCAGGCCCAAGGGCCGAGTTTTCGATAGTTATTGTAAAGGCTGGCGTAGACATTGGCGCCGTAAGCAGCTTTGTCTTTCCATTGATTGGAATCATATCTATAATTACAGCATTTATTTCACCATTTTTAATTAGGGCATCAGATAAGATAGTTCCAAAGATAACAAAGGAGTAAGAATTGTCAGAAGATGAAATGAAAAAACTAATGGACCGAGTGCATGTTGGGGTCACCTCGTTTAACTACAACGGCATCAAAGTCCCTTGTCTTATCTTGTCAGAAAAAAGGTTTGACCAGATAATGGCGCAAATCGCTGGAAAACCTCTTTCAGTTGAAACAAACCTTAACATCCTACAAGACGGTCTTGGCCACGTTTTTGTTGAAATCGCTTTGACGTTTTCAGAGGGAGGAATCGAGGAAAAGCTTTTGCTGTATGCAAATGAATCTCTTGCGTTCTTTGAATCGCTTGCAAGCACCTCGATGCTGGCGCTCTCATCGCCCCACTCAGAGATAGGTAAAGACAATGTCTTTATGATCCAGCTTCCAAAACCCGAAAAAATAACAAATGCCTTGGACATAATAAAGCAGGGCCTAAAACCAAAGAATCCATCCTGATGTCTAATAGAAAATCTGAATAAAAAACGAAGTTTAAGCAATCGCTTAAAATCTTCTTTGAAATCTTGGTTTTCTATGCTTTGGCAAGCATTCACGGCAATAAACTGGTCTTCCTTCTTTTGGTTCAAAGGGAACCTCGGTTTGATTACCACAGTCTGAACATGTACATGGGTACATCTTTCGTTCTTCTGACATGCTTAACCCCTGACTTTTTTGGTATAATATGAATGGTTCTGTTAATGTAAAGTGCGGCTGCCGGGATTTGAACCCGGGTCACGGAATTGGCAATCCCGCATATTAGCCAGGCTGTACTACAGCCGCATAATCGAATACACTATCTAAAGTCTATTAAAATGAATTGTTGCTCGAAAATTCTGCTGTAACCCCATCACCTTTAATCATAGTTTGTATCTAGTGGTGACGTGGACAAAAGACTGGAACAAAAAATAAATGAAAAAATTCTAGAAACTTTGGAAAACATAAACGAAATACATCAGCTTGCTGGCTCTCTTGATGTCAGAGGCGAATCGGAATCCTTCCAATACGGGCTAGTTGTTGGTAGATTATACAACTCGTTTTACTATCAGTGCAGAAGAATTTTAAAAAGGGATCCGACAAAAGATGAGTTTTTGGAATTTTTGCAAATCTTAAGAAAAAGAGAGACCGAGATTCTAAAAAAACTATTCTAGTTTTTCTTTAACTGCATTACCTTGATCGTTGGAGTCACAGGTAACTTTACACAGGCTCCAGAGAGCGCCTTTTTTGCCAACTCGAGGTGTTCTTTTTTTACGTGCATCTCCATGAGCACCTGTCCCTGGTTGACTCTGGCAGCTAGACTGACGGCTTTTCCAAAGGCGCGTCTCATCCCTTCCTGAAGTCTGTCTGCCCCTGCGGTTGCAATCATCTTGTTTTCACGAAGCAACACATGCGGATATATTCTTAAAACTGAGTAATAACCAGTCTCGCCCGCTGCTTGCTCTACGGTTTTGTTTGCAGCAAGTCTTGCTGACTCGATTGCCATGTGTCTTATCTGTACTTTTTCATTTGAACATAGCTGGACGACATAATCATAGTCACCACTTTTGCCGCCTTGGAATTTTGCTATTTTCGGCTGTGGCTTTCCCTTGATGAACTCCTTTCTTGTATATGGTTGTCCATTCCCTTTTCTGTAACATCCGCCGTGCATAATATCACTGATGAAACGAGGTGTAAACTACCTATATTTTAACGGTTAACTGTTTAATACTACGCTTATATTGCAATGATCATAATTTTTGCCAAATGAGCTCAGAGACAGAACCAAACATTGAAGGAGTTCTAGTTGACGATCACACCATCATCACAAACAAAGAAATGCAGAACATCCTTGAGCAAAAAGGCTACGGCGAGGTGCGACAAGGTAAGTTTTTACTAAAACCATTTGAATCCTTGTATTTTCTTTTTTACAATAAACTAGATCTTGCCAAAGGAAAAAGAAAAATAGGATTTGACGAGATGTTGCAAATTTGCACGGAATTTGATGAAAACGCTCTTACAAAATTTTTGATCTATCGTGACCTCAGAGTACGCGGTTATACGGTCAAGGATGGTTTTGGTTTTGGATCTGACTTTAGGGTCTATGAGAGAGGACAGTTTGGTGAAAAAGGAGCCAAGTATCTGGTCTTCGGTCTGGCAGAAGGAAAGCAGCAAAAAATAGGTCATCTCCAAAAAAACATTGAGGAGATAACAAAGATGGGAAAGGAGCCCATTTTGGCAGTGATTGAAAGGAGGGGAGAGGTTATCTACTATAGGATCTCGCTTGTAAGATTTGTTGAGAATACAAAGAATATAGATGCGTCTGGCTTTGTATTCAACTGATTGTCTCTATTGCCCACCTTGAATCGTATTTTAGCAAATTGTGCTCATTGGCGTACTCAAAATCGTATACTTGGACATATTTTGTGTTATTGTTCCACAAATTTTCAAAGTCTGTCTTTTTAATTTCCACCCTTGATGGTTCATTCCAGGACGTAAAGACGTCAACTGATTCAAAGTTTCGGTTATCTAGATTGAAGGTCTCATTTGAGGTTCCTGTATAAGCCACCATATCGCCGACCTCGTCACGAAAGATCCCAATCCGCTCAGAAAAGGAGCCATCGACCTCCTCGGAGTTTGGTATTGCCACCTTGATTTGGATCTTGTTCTTTTGTATTAGTTGCTGGACTAGTGCTATCTTGTTATCGTGGATGGAGCTTCCGTTTTGAAATAAGCCGTTATGGTTTCGATTTTTATTGTTAAATAATTTGGTGAGAATATTGAGGTCTAGTGAGCGGTACCTGTGGCCAGTGATTAGCCGTATCTTTCCGTCATGTTGCAAAAAGTTTTGCAGACCAAGTGACAAAGTGGAAACGCTCTTTATTGTTACGTATTCGACTGCTCTATCATACTCAACGGAATTGCTAAGACAGGGAATAAAAAAATCCGTAATCAGGTTGTCCCTGTCTGTTCGATACTGTTGCTTTAGCTGAACTAGTCTTAGCCCCAATAATTTTTTAGGCATTTCATCATATTTAAGTGAGAATTTGTCTGAAACTACTCGACTCGGTGGTATCTTACAAGCTGATCATAGAATCGAATCGACTTGATGTTGACAAACTCTAGCATTCCGTATCTTGAAAGCTCCCGTCCAAAACCGCTGTGTTTTATGCCACCAAACGGAACGCGTGGGTCCGAGATGACAACATTATTGATGGTGACTATGCCCGACTCGATTTGCTTTGAGAGTTTTTCAGCCTTTAGAAGATCCTGCGTCCAAATGCTTGCACCAAGGCCGTATTCCGAATCGTTAGCTAGGACAATCGCATCTTTTTCATCTTCTACTACAGTGACGGGTGCCACGGGCCCAAACGCCTCTTCTCTTGAAATTCTCATCTTTGGCGCGATCTTATCAAGTATGGTCGGGCTGTAAAAATAGCCCTTATCTTTGAGCCGTGTGCCTCCTATCAAGACTTCGGCGCCATTTTTTGTCGCATCGTTGACTATCTCTTCTATTCTTTCAAGTCCTTCTTTATTTACCAGCGGTCCGATGTCTGTATCTTCAAACATCGGATTGCCTACTCGAAGGCTTTCTGTCTTTTGAACAAATTTTTCAATGAACTCCTTTGCTACACTTTTTACAACAAAGAAACGCTTTGACGCAATGCAGCTCTGACCACAGTTGATAAATCGCCCCTTGACTGCACCGCTTGAAGCCTTTTCAATATCGGCATCGCTGCAGACAATGAACGGATCACTTCCGCCAAGCTCAAGGACGCACTTTTTGAGCTGTGAGGTTGCACGCTGGGCAACCTTGGCGCCAGCAGCAGTGCTGCCAGTAAAGGTGACGGCGTTTATGTCTAAATCAATTAACTGTTCAGCCACAGACGAATTGCCAACAATTGTCTGAAATATTCCATCCTCAAAGCCTGACTTTCGAAAAGCCTCCTCAATTTCTAGACCACATTGAACGGTGGGACTAGCAGGTTTGAGGATCACGGTGTTTCCGGCAATCAAAGAAGGAGCAGCAAATCGCAATGCCTGCCAATATGGAAAATTCCATGGCATGATGCTTGCTATTGTTCCAATCGGCTCAAATGTGATGATGCTTTTTCTTGCATCTGTGTTTACAACTTCGTCTGTTAGAAAAATTGAGCCGTTATCGCCGTAAAACTCCATGACCCAAGCACATTTTTCAATTTCTGCCAGTGATTCTTTGAGTGGTTTACCCATCTCCGCAGTTGCAATTTCTGCAAGTTTTTTCTTGTTTTTTCGCAGAGTGTCTGCAAGAAAGTGGATCGATTCAATTCTGTTTTTGATGTCTTTTTTCCAGCCTGCAAACGCATGTTTTGATTTTTCGACCATAAAGGCCACCTCATCTTTGCTCATCATCTCAAACTCTGAAATGGTTTGCTCGGTTGCGGGATTGATTGTTCTTAACTTCACAATCTCATTATACAAACTGGGTATTTGAACAATCGCAAACCAAATCGTATGAAGGTGGGTTTAAATCACTTCTTTATTTTGCCAATGCCCTGTTGATGTTTTTCTGCAAGTTTTTGTCACCGACGTCTGGAATTATGTGATTGTACCTCGGCTTGTTGATGATATTTGCAATTGCTTTTGCTGCTGCAAGTAGGAGCTTGTTATCGATTTTTCTTATCTTGTTGTCTAGAATTGTCCTCATCAGGTAAGGAAAGACAAGGGAATTGTTTACCCTATTTTGGTATTGATAGCTGCCTGTTGCAATAATTCTTGCGCCCGCTTTTTTGGCAAGCTTTGGATTTATCTCAGGGTCTGGGTTTGTTAGCGCAAAAACTATTGGATTATCATTCATGCTTTTTATCATGTCTGGTGTAAGTAGATTTCGTATCCCAGATACCCCAATAAAGACATCCGCATCTACCAAAATTTGGTCAAGGGTGCCCTTGTCCTTTTTTGAATTTGTCAGACTCGCAATCTCTTTTTTGTATTTTGTCATACCTTTAGTTCTGCCCTTGTATATGGCACCAACAGAGTCTACTACAATGATGTTTTTACATCCTGCAAACCTGAGCAGCTTGCATATTCCATAGCCTGCAGAGCCAGCTCCTGCGATCACCACCTTAATTGAGTCGAGCTTCTTTTTGACTAGTTTGAGTGAGTTGAACAATGCTGCTAGAACAACCACTGACGTACCATGCCTGTCATCGTGAAAAATTGGAATTGATAATTTTTTTTCCAACTCTTCAGAGATTTCAATGACTTTGGGGGATTCAATATCTTCAAGATTTATTGCACCAAAGACGGGCTCTATTGCCAAAACAGTTGTGATGATTTCATTCTTTTTTGTAGTGTTGAGGCAGATTGGAAATGCATCTACGTCTCCAAACTTCTTGTATAACACGGCTTTTCCTTCCATTACTGGCAGTGCTGCATAGGGTCCAACATTGCCAAGCCCAAGGAGTCTTGTGCCGTCCGTAACTATTGCAACGTTGTTTGCTTTTGATGTTAGATAGTATTTTTGCAAGGGATGATGAAAAATCTCCTTACTTACTGCTGCAACGCCTGGAGTGTAGATGATCTGTAGATCCCTTTGTTTTAGGTTGGGAATCTTGCTGCTTATAGCTATTTTGCCTTTGTATTTTTTATGTAAAAGTAGCGCCTTTTTTGAAATCATATCTTCAGACAACAAGATGGTTTGTAGAATTTGCTTAAAGAACGTCTCGTTGCATAACATTTAACGCAAGTGAATAAGATTATCAACTGTGAAAGAAGTCACAATAGGAAGTGCAACAAAAAACGACATTTCTGAAATTTTAGAATTGTTATATGAAATGAAGCGACCAAAACCCAAAACTAGATCAGAAAAATCCTTATTCAAAAAGAAGATCCTTCGATACCTCTCTGATAAAGACAAAAAGATCCTAGTGGCAAGACATGACTCAAAAATCATTGGTGTTGTAAGCATGATTTTCCTTACTAGACTTAACCGCACCAAGAAGGAGCTGTACATTCCTGAACTTGTGGTCTCAAAGAGTTACCGGCGACAGGGAGTTGGCAAGTCATTAATTGATCACTGCATCAAGACTGCAAAAAAGAAAGGCTGCTTTAGAATTAGACTGGAATCAGGAAAACAAAGAAGAGTAGCTCACATATTTTACCCAAAATTGGGATTTGAACAGTCTTCATTAAGTTATCACAAAAACATCCGCTAAAAATTAAAGTAATGCTCCCGCCGGGATTTGAACCCGGGATCCTTGCCTTGAGAGGGCAATATGCTTAACCGGACTACACCACAGGAGCTTAAAAAATGCGGTAAATTCTAGCAATTTAAAGGAATGGCTAAAAGATCGTTTGTCCAAATTATGTTTCATTATTGGATTGTTTAGTTAAAAATTAGTCATTGGAATCCTTAAGAAAATTAAAGAAGGAATTTTTGGTATGAAATTAGAGGAAATTGTAAAACAACTATCGTTGTCTGACCATCCGGTAGGACTCGGTGGATGTAAAAGCCACAAAACAACATTTGATTGCTGCGAATACAACATCACAGTTTTTGATGGAAAAAAACTACAAGAACAAGTTAGAATGCTTGATGATAAAATAATAAAAATTCACCATGGTGGACTCGATGAATCAAATCCAGACATTTTGCAAAAATATGAAACCATGTCGATAATATCGGATAATGATTGGAGTCTTGGAATCTTCTTGTCAAAAATTAAGGAAAAAAACGACAAAATAAGACAATCATGTGTTAAGAGCTGTCTTGTGGATGCCGTATCATTTGCGACAAAGGCAAAACAGGGATTAAAATCCGATCCTTTTGCGCCTGCTTGGATCAAATGTGCTGCATATTTTATCTCCGATGCACTAGTTCTACTTAATTCAAGGCAGCGCAGCCCTACACACATGCTTGAATTCATCAGAAAGTTTGAAAAAAATAAAATCAACGAGTCCTTTTCCAGCGTTGCTGAAACAATCGGACTTGAGCGAGCCACCCCATCGCTTCTTGAGAGGATGGTCAAGTCAACAATAGGATTTTCCGACATCGTCGAAAACAACAACCATTCAAAGATAATTGCAAGAAAATACCAATATCTTGTAGAAAACTCGCTTCTTTCGGACTGCTACTTTTACCTTGGATATGTCAACAAAATCAACATTGTATCAATAAAGGATTCAATTCACAAAAAGCCGGAACTCATTCACATCCTAAAGGTTGCCTGCGATTTTGAAAATGACCCAACTAGGATTGACCAACAAGCAAAATTGCTACACAAGATGGCAAATGGTCTAATGCAGTCTTTGCAAAATTATGCCTAAACATCTTTTCAGTGCAAGCTAGATAACCTTTAAAACTATGTGGTAAGATCCCTACTTTATGGTAGATCAAGCTTGCGGTTGCGAAGCAGATAGCGGCGACCCTGAATACAGATGTGACTGCGAGATGCAGGGAGCTTGTATTTGCAGCGCAGATTGTAAATGCAAATCTGATGTTTGCAAAGAGGCAGTCGCTGAATTAAGATAAGAAAGCTTTACCTTCTACTTTTTGTTTTATTTTTTAATTATTCTAAATCAGTTGTTCGTCTTCAGGATCAAGACCCCAGGATTTGACAATCTCTTTTTGAAATTTGTCTACTTGGGTCTCGCTTAGTGCATTACCACAGTTTTTGTGCGTTGGAATTACACTCATTCCTGCCAGCTTGAATTCTACTTCATACATGTGAATTTTGGCACAATCACACATTCTATTTGAGAATTTTATTGCCCTCTATATTTGCGTAGCTTAAATGAATAACCTTTAACTAGGGAATTCGAAGAATTATAATTTATTGAGTACTATTCTGCTAATCTTACTTGCAGTTTCGATTGTTACGTTAAGTTTTACACAAAGTGCTAGTGCACAATTTCAAGGAGGCGGTGTAAACAAACCCGGTTCGTGGTATGTTGGTGAGGGACTCAAAAAAGGAGATCAGTTTAGTTATTCACTGTGCCACATTGACTACAAGGACTGTTCGCCATTTCAGATTGACTTTTGGATCGAAGGCGATCAACAGATAGGTTCTGAAACCCAGTGGAAGGTTCAGGTTGTAGTGTATGATGGCCTCGACATTATCACAGGTACGATGAATCTTGGCAAAATTGCACCAGAGCCAACAGGTAGTACCGATGATCTTACTGATTTTGCTGCAGCATTCAAATCTTCAATAGTCTGGCTTTCTGCATATGCAACAGCTGATCCCACCACTAATTCCATAAAGGGACCAAAAAAATTCACGGCTCCGTCTTGGGGAAAGATTGGCAACATTGGCGGCGAACAAATCATTCCAACTGCGGAAGAAAAAATTGCTGTGCCTGAGGGGATTTTTGATACTGTTGTGGTAACATGGAAGACAGGTGGTAAACTAAATTGGGTTTGGGTAGTGGATGGATTTCCATTTCCAGTAAAGGCAGACACATACGCCCATGTTGCCGAAGGCGTGCCACCACAAGAATATAGATTTGAGCTGTTAGATTATCAGCAAAATGTCAAAACAAATCCCTTTGCAAACATCAAACCAACTAAAAAAATACAACAAGAACTTGGTTGTGAAACGAACTATGATTACACCTCCGTTTCAAAGTCCACAAATACAAACTCGATGATTGTAGATCTCAAGTATGGGCCACCACAACCAAAGACAGGCTGTGACATGGAATTAATAATTAACTTCAAGAGACTAGTTCACGAAACAGAGTTTGAAAACGAAGTACACTATGACATATTGGTAGTGGAACAAACCGCTTCTGGTCTTGCACCAAAAAGATCAATTGCCGATGAAGATGGACGAAACACACTCTTTACCACGGCCGGCCAAGTAAGACGTGATATTCTAGTCAAAGAGTCAGGCCCAACAAAATATGCGATATTTGTGTATGGTACGGGGCCAGAGGCCTCTGAACCAAACCCAGCCAAGGTAGGCTATATCACCTTTGATGTAAACATACAAGGAGGCGGTGCACCCACCACCCCACCAGCAACCAGCATTCCATCGTGGGTTAAGAACAACGCCGGGTGGTGGGCAGATGGTACAATCACGGACAATGACTTTGTCCAAGGCATCCAATATCTGATTAACCAAAAAATTATCAAAATCCCACCAACAACGCCAGGTTCTGGACCTGCAAGCAATGTTATTCCAGACTGGATAAAGAGGAGTGCTGGTTGGTGGGCAGATGGTACAATCACAGACAATGACTTTGTACAAGGAATACAGTTTCTGATCACAAACGGAATTATCAAACTAAAGTCCTAGGGATTTGTATAGGTTATCTTGGTCAGAAAAATTCTCTTTATTCCATTAGGAATTATGTTTGGGGCTGCGGTAATTGGTCTTGCCTATCCTCTGATCACCGGTCTGCCTGGTGCCGAACAAAATGTAGTTCCAAGATTTGCTAGTCAATGGTTCGTAGGATAGGGGTCAGAAGACAAACCAATACTCCAGTTTATCATAAAAACAACTCTAATGGAATTTTTAGCAGAGCTAAGGTTTT
>CAZLSK010000028.1:0-13146 GCA_964562075.1 uncultured Candidatus Nitrosotenuis sp. | reverse complement strand
ACGCTCACCGCGTTTGTTGTAGTTTTTAACTTTCCTAGTGGTCTTGCGTTCATCAACAAACTCTAGCTCAAAGTGTGAGCAGAACTTTAGATTAAGAAGGGTCGTTATGTGTTTGGCAACTTCCATATTCCCGTTTCCTATCTTGACAATCTTTTTTTCCGCTTTTAACCCTCCAAGAATCCTTGCCACGTGTGAGGCAAGATCATCTGGTGACGTGTACAAGCCACGTTCTATCTCCTTTCCAAGATACAGCACTGAAAGGCCGATTCGCTGTCCTGGGTCGATTCCAACTATGAGTTCATGTGGGTTTAGTCCAGAATCAAGTTTTTCAATTATTATTCCTTGTATTACGGTGGGGTCTTCTTTGAGTATCTCCTCATTCAAAATAGTCTGGTTTGCGGATTGAGGGGATTCCTCCTCAGTTGTCAAAATCAGATTCCCTTGATAGTTTTGGATTTCTGCTGGCAAAAGTGAGTCGTATTTTAGGTTCAGAAACTTGAGGGTTTTGACGAATCGAAAGTAAGGTTTGCCATAGGTGGTGGCAATTCCAATTCTACAGTCTTCTAATGTGCTGATAGCTTTCAATGGCGAACTTGGAAATTTAAGGCTTTATGGTAAGAAAATTTAGGGTTTGAGAATTGTAGAAACAACGCTGTCAACTGCCTCCTCGAATTTAGAGTCAATTGTACCTTTGAGTTTGTCAAGCTTTGCTGCACCGTCGGCGGCGATCTTTTTTGCCTGTTTTTCTGCCTTTGCTTTGGTTTCAGAAATCAGAGATTCTGCTTCTTTGGTTGCCTTCTGAATCACCTTTTCCTTTAAAGAGTCAATCTCCTTTAGGGCCTTTGAGTTTAGTGATTTTTTCATATCGGCGACTTTGGCATTTAGGGAATCAAGGTCGTTTTCCAACTCTGCCAATGATTTGACTATTTTGCTAACCTTGGAATCTGCAACTGCCGTCTGTGCAACCTCTTTCATATAGCTAAAGCCCCCTTGATTCCATAATTAAAGTCTTCATTTCGTACTCAAAAGAAGTATTGCCCTTGCAAGATCGCCATTTGTCTCTTTTAGGGCATTTGCTGCAGCTTCTGGCGTTACGTTTGCTTGTTGTGATACCAGCATGATGTCCTCTTCTGAAAACACGGGGGTTTCTAGCTCGCGTTCTTCATACCCGTTTGAAACGACTTGAAAAATCGAATTTTCCTGCGACTTCATCTCGGTAACGGCAGGTTTGGAAATTATAATCTCTTTTTTGTCGGTCTTTATTATTACCTCTTGGACATTTGGTAGCTCCTTCATATCAAGACCCATTCGGTCCAGCATCCTTCTCATCTGACGATTGCCGCCACGCATCATGATTTCTAATTCTCCAATGTAGATTTTAAACTATCCCGGACCTTTATGGCTACGCCCCGTTTTAAGGTCACCATCATTTGTGGGTTTACAATGGCACGACCAACCGCAATTACTTTGTTATGGTATAAGACTGGGACGTCAGCGCCAATCAAGATATTTTTTCCAGCCCACGTAACATGTTTGCAAAAAACGGATTTGCCTTCCCCTATGAATGGTTTTGATTCTTCGTCAATTTCGACACAGTTCTGGCGAAATTTTTTGCTTTTTAGCAAGATTTGTGCAAGATATGGGGTTATGGCAAGTCCTCCATCAATTCGAAGTGTGCACAAAAGTTTGTTGTTATGATACACTTCACGAATCCTTCCAGTTTTTTTGGAAAATGAAATAGAGATGTCCTTTGGTAGTTTTTTTGATACACCTCCGCCAAATAATGCATCGATTGTATGCTTTAGCTTTAGGACAGGGTCCATCAAATTGCTAACAATTCATCTCTATTAATATGTGAAATTTTATGTGTTTGATAAATAAACTATATAGAACAAAGATTTTACTATAGAATATGCAAGAACGGGAAGAAACAAGAAGAATTCAATTTACTGGCAAGTCATCGTATATTGTCTCTCTACCAAAACAATGGGTTTTGGAGCTTGGTCTAAAACAAGGAGACCAGATTACCATATCAAGAGAAGGAAAATCTGCATTGCGGATTTTACCAACAAAAGAACAAGCAAAAACAATTCAAACAGAAGAAGCAGTTTTAGAAATTGCCAGAGACGATGAAAATGCAGCAATTGTAAGAAAGCTTGTCTCGCTTTATTTTCTTGGATACAAGACAATTCAGATAAAACCAAAAGCAGACAGGCTCCAACCTGGACAGCGTAACGCAATCAAATCTGCCGTCAAAGGAATGTTGATGGGGGCAGAAATAATTTCAGATTCAGTGGAAGGAATAACAATACAGGTTCTTGTGAATTTGCTAGAGCTATCAGTTGATGGCGCATTCAAAAGAATGTTGCACCTTGCAAAATCGATGTTAAAGGACGCACTGCTTGCGGTCAGAGAGGCAAACTTGGATTTGGCTAGAGAAGTAATTGATAGCGATGACGAGGTAGACAGGTTTGGATTCTACATCATAAGACAGCTGAAAATTGCTATCTCAAATGAGTACATGTTAAAGGATATGGGATTTACAAATGCACGGCAATGTCTTGGATACAGACTCATTGTCAAAAACATTGAAAGAACCGGTGATCACGCAGTTTTGATTGCAAAAGACCTTTTGGAATTTAAAAAATCAGTAAGAAAAGAGGTTATGGAAAAGATTGGTGATCTCAATGACTTTGCAACTTCTGTTTTAGATCTAGCCTGTCTTGCACTATTTAAGGAAGATTTTACACAGGCGGAGCTTGCAATTAAAAAAGCATCCGAGATAACCAAGTATGAAAAGCGAATCCTCGAATCTATCAAATCAATAAAAGACGAGGAGGAAGCCTATCGAATCAGACGTATGTCAGAAAACATCATCCGGATTGCCGAATACGCGAGCGATATTGCTGAAATCGTGCTAAATATGAACATAGAAAAGATGCTAAGAAGGCCAAAATACTGATAGTTTTGAGTCAAACTGCAATTTTGATTACATATGATAACGAAGACGCCGTAAAAGAAGCGCTTGGGCTTTGCGAAGCAGCAGGATATAAGGTTGCAAAGATAATTCGTCAGAAAATCCTCAACAAGACAAAGTTTGGCATTGGAGAAGGTAAACTTGAGGAGATAAAAGAGCTTGCAATAAAGATCAGGCCAGACGTCATAATTTATGATGAGGTGTTAAAGCCAAGTCAGAACTACAACTTGGCGTCATCATTAAAGATTAACATCTTGGACAGAGAATCGTTAATTTTGGAAATTTTTGAGAAAAGATCATCAAGCTACGAATCACACTTGCAGATCAAGCTTGCACAGTTTCGATATGAAATGTCAAGAGCAAAAGAAAAGGTGCGCCTTGCAAAGATGGGTGAGCAACCAGGGTTTATGGGAATTGGAATGTACGAAGTTGATAGCTACTACAATGACATTCAAAACAGAATGAAAAGTATCAAAGCGAAACTTGCAAAGGCTGGAAAGCAAAGAGCACTACATAGAGAAGCAAGAAGAAGAGTGGGTCTCAGAATAATTTCACTTGCAGGCTACACATCGGCTGGAAAGACGACTCTATTTAATCTACTTACAGGAGAAACAAAAGAGGAAAGTCCCGAGTTATTTACAACTCTTTCAACCACAACAAGGAAAATTTTCATTGAAAAAAATCCAATTCTGATATCTGATACTGTCGGTTTTATTAGTAAGCTTCCTGCATATATGATTGAAGCATTCAAGTCCACACTTGAAGAGCTTCGTTACGCAGATGTCGTTATTGTTGTAATTGATGTATCAGACACTGTGGAGGATCTCAAAAAGAAGTTCCGCAGTTGTCAAAAGACACTTGCAGATCTTGATGTTGATCAAGAGAAGGTAGTCTATGCACTTAACAAATCAGATTTGGCAAGCCCAGAAGAGATTGTACAAAAATCAGAATCATTGGGGCTTGGTGAAAGTAAAAAATGGGTTCCAATTTCCTCCGTTAGTGGGCAGAATGTTCAAAAGCTTTTAGAGCTAGTAAACAAAATGCTGGAACGACCAAAACAGCAAATAAAAGAAATTCCAAGAAAACACGACTTGGCTGAGTTCTATGAAGAAGATTGAAGTCCTCAGAATAGGACAACGATTAGTTCGAGATGATAGAGTGACTACACACGTTGCACTTGTGTCACGAGCATTTGGTGCCTCAAAGATTTTCATGAATGAAGTAAATCCTGAGATCAAGGATACACTACACAAGGTAAACGAGTCGTGGGGCGGTGACTTCCAAATAGAGTTTATCAATGATTGGAGAAAGCTTCTCAAATCAAAGAAAAAAACTGCAAAAATTTTACACCTCACCATGTATGGAGAAAACATCAATAATGTCGAAGAAAAGATCAAACAAGAAGATAACGTCCTCGTTGTTGTAGGTGCTGAGAAAGTTCCCCGCGATGTGTATGAACATGCCGATTACAACGTAGCAGTAGGGAACCAACCACATTCTGAGATTAGCGCACTCGCAGTTTTACTTGATCGAATTCAAAATGGAAAGCAGTTCGATGCAAAATATAGCAATGCCAAACTAGAGATAGTGCCCACAAAAAAAGGCAAAACAGTGGTCACAAAAAACGATTAGTTAAAAATAGACGCCAAAGCTGGAAATGATGTTGGTAGAATCTTACGAAGACCCATTTGTGAGGATCTCTGCTATGATAGGCGGAGACGAATACCTCAAGGTGGCGCGTGCACTCTTAAAAGCAGAGGATGCGACGGATGAAGAGATTGCAAGCTCTACAGGTCTTCGTATAAACATGGTTCGAAAGGTTCTCTATGACCTCTTTGGCAAGGCACTAATTACAGGAATAAGGGTCAAGGACGAACGAAAGGGCTGGTTCGTGTACAGATGGCGTTCACGAAAAGACGAGGTTGAGAATTTTATCGAAAACCAGAAAAAAAAGATTGCTGAACGACTTCAACAACGATTGGACTATGAAAACTCGTCACAGTTTTACCACTGTGGAAATGAGGACTGTCCAAGAATAACATTTGAGACAGCGCTAGAGTTGTTTTTCAAGTGCCCCCGGTGTGGTAGTGTCGTAAATCTAAAGAAAAATGATAAGCTCAAAAAGGCGCTAGAATCAAAGATCACAGAGATCAAAAATGATATGCGTCGTCAGCTGTAATAATACAATACAACCTCGTTATTCTGCTTAGTTATTTTGTAAAGTTTTAGTTTTGATGATTTTGCAATTTTAGAAAATCCACTTCCTTCTGCAAGGGTAACTGCATCCTTTCCACCTATGATGTACGGCGTTACCGTGACAATTATCTCATCAACAAGTCCTTGTCTTATGAATTCCCAATTCAGTGTGCCGCCGCCTTCTAACAAGATCGTCCGTATTTTTTCTTTTTTCAAAATTTGCAGGAGTTTTTTGAGCTCTACTTTCTTTTGTCCAGCGACAAGGATTCTTAGGGGGTACTTTGTAAGTTTTGTTAGGTTTTTCTTTGGTGCTTTTTTTGATACAGCAATAATTGTTGGAACTTGTTTGGCTGTTTTTATGATTCGTGAGTTTGGTGAGATTGTCGCGCGTGAATCCAAAACTATCCGTGTTGGGTTTTTGCCTTTTCCATACCTTACAGTCAAGAGGGGATCATCAATTCGAACTGTATTTTTGCCGACTATTATTGAATTGACGTTAGCTCGTATCTTATGAAACCGAATTTTGTCTTTTTTTGATGACAGTGCAGAATCGCCTGTTTTTGTGGCTATTTTGCCATCAAGACTCATTGCTGCACTCAAAATTACGCGTGGCCTAGAGCTTGCCATGAATAATTTTTCCTCCCACCATGACAGCTCTGATACTTAATTCTGAAACTCGGTGGACAAGTGAAGCATAGGGGTTATACATTGGTTCCAGATCAATTGCATGTTTATCTATAAATACGGCGTCTGCAAGATATCCCGATTCAATTGAGCCAACTTTTTTTCCAAGTAAGATCCCACCATTCACCGTTGCCATTTTTAGAATTTCTTTTGGATTGACTTTTTTTTTATGAATCCCCATGTGTGCTTTCCATAGATAATCCATTTCTCTGAACATATCAGGTGAGTTTATCATCACATTATCGGTACCAATTGCAACGGTACAACCATTTCTTAACATCGGAGAAAAATCTGGAACACCTTCTGCCAGAGCAGCGTTTGCACGGGGACAGATAACAATACCGCGACATTTTTTGGCAACAGTTCTAAGATCTGAGTCGGTCGCATATGTCATATGCACAAGAAAATGTGGTTTTAATAATAATGCCCTACTAGTTTCTGTCTTGCCAGTTATCTTTTTTGATTGTTGAAAGCTTTCTTTGGTTTCGGAGCTATGAATTGCACGAAGTTTTGTTGTTTTTGAATAGCTGCTTAATACAGAATCGCTGTTTTCGTTAGGTCCACTTACACCAAGACCATCGCAAACCTTGAGAATTTGTTGCAATGTTATTTTGTGCGGTTTTTCAAGGGGCACGTTTTTTTGAATTTGGTTTTTGTCCTGATAATATTCTAATCTGCCTAAGACTATGGCTCTGATTGGAATTTGCGAGATGGCTTTTTTGAGTAGCATTACCCCATCAATGCCGCCCTCCCTAAAATCAACAAATGTTGTAATCCCTTTTTTTATCATAGTGTAACACGTGTTTTTCATGAAAGTTGCGAGATGTTCTGGTTT
Organism: uncultured Candidatus Nitrosotenuis sp.; assembly: GCA_964562075.1. Lineage (GTDB taxonomy): Archaea > Thermoproteota > Nitrososphaeria > Nitrososphaerales > Nitrosopumilaceae > Nitrosotenuis. The sequence continues at coordinate 6,454 of CAZLSK010000028.1, read as the reverse complement.
GGTTTGCCGCAAGATTCGTGGTTTCACTCCTACAACAGGATGGATTTTGCGGTCTACGGTGCCTTTGAGTGTAACATCCTTTGCTATCGAATCTCCGATATGTGTGTGCATATTCACAAATCCAGGAACCGCCAGTAGCCCTTCACAGTCAACAGAATTTCCTTCGTTTTGTAATCTATTTTTGATTTTCCCGAATACTCCGTTTGCGATTTGGACGTCAGTCGAATTAATGTAATCTAGATTTTTTCCATGCATGATACTGATATTTTTTAAAAGCATGACATTTCATAGATCGTTGGTTTTTCTTTTCCAGATTGACGTATCTCACGTATTGTATCAAGTGATTTTGTGGCGAGCTTGACTGCTTCTCTTGCGGTTCTGCCAGTACCAATTCCACAATTTAGTGTAATATCAAATTCTTTTTTTACTAACTCCAAAAATTCTTGTGCATATTGTTTTGGATTATCTGTTGATACTACCATAAAGTTATCACCGCCCATAAAAAATGTCAGCGATTTTTTGTGTAAAAAGAATTCTGACATTTTTGCATATAGATTAAAAATTATTGAAGAGATCTCGTAGGGAGATTTTACTTTGCGTCGTGATGTTAAATTTTCAACATCAAAGTGCATTATGGTTACTTTTTGCTCCGCTGCACCATTTACAAAACCGTAGATGTTGTACTTTTCATCCAATATTATGGACGTCCTTTTTCCTTCGTAGGCTTTCAGATTCGCATCAAAGGGGTTATCTGCATAACCAATGGACATTGAAAGCTTTAGTTTAGAAGTTTTTTCAAGCTTTTTTTGAATTTGTATATGGTCATCAAGGCTCAGACCGTTTGTTACAACGAAGAACTCATCAAACCTGTTAGAAAATACAAGGCAGTTCTTTTCAGAAAACAACTTTTGGATCTCCCCATAAAGATGAGCTTGAAGCATTTGTAACTCATGCTCTCTGTCACTTCCAAGTGTCAGTGTCCAGGGACCATACTCTGTAATTTTGACTATGGTGAGCTGAATCAAGAAATACTCTCCAATTCTTTACCAAGCTTTACTATAGCCTCTACTGCCCTTTCTGCTACGGGTCTAATTCGTGCGTAGGCGTGGCGTTCCTGCATGCCTGGGCCAGATATGCCCAAAGAGACCGGTTTTTGGTACTTTATTGAGAGTTCGGTGAGGGATTTGGCAGTGGTATTTGCTATCATCTCATCGTGCTTTGTTTGGCCCTTTATTATGGCGCCCAAGGTAACTACGCCGTCAATGTCCTCTTTTCTAAGCAGCCTATCTACTATTATTGGCATGTCATAAGAGCCTGGAGCCTTGCATGAATATTTGACTTGTAATTTTAGTGATTTTGCTTTTTCTAGCGCCACCTCAAGCATTCTTGATGTTATCTCCTCGTTGAACTCCGCCGTAACAATTGCAATATTCAAAATTAATGCACCTTTGAGAATTCTAGCAATTCTTTGCCATCAACAAATGGGATGGCATTTTCTTTGGCAAATTTTTGAGCCTTTTCCACTGTCAACGCAGAATATGTATTGGAATCCATCATTTCACAAATTGCTGTAACTGGTGTGAGCTTGGCAATCTCTGCAAGATACACTGACATTTCAGTGTGTCCTTGTCTTTTTGCAAGGAGACCGTTTGATGCGAGCAACAATGGCACATGACCCGGTGTGGTGAATGATGAAACGAATTGTTGTTTTGGATGTGGTGAATGATACAAGTTTGCCATCTCTTTGATGGTATGGGCCCTATCTCTGTCGGTTATTCCTGTATAGGTCTGTTTATGATTAATTGAAATTGAGAACGTCGGGTGATCACCATATGGGGCAGTACCCATTATCATCTGTTTTGACTCCATGTCAATATCGGATGAACGAGACAGGATGTTGTGCATATATTGCAAGTTGAGTGATTTTGCAAACGAGTCCTTGATAGCAATGCATATGAGACCTCCTGCGTTTTGTCGCATTCTAGAGATATGCTCAGGTGTTACGAATTGTGCGGCTACTACCATGTCCACTTCGTTTTCCCGTCCGCCAGAATCGTAAAGTAGTATAAACTCGCCACGCTTTAGTGAAGAAATTGCTTCTTGGAGGCCCATAATTAAAGTCGGCTTTCAAATTATTATAAAGTTTACTAAAAAATTTGTAATTACCACTAAATTGGTAGTAATTTATTCCTGATTTAGAAGATATTTTCCAAGAATGTCGGTTTCAATATTAATCTTGTCGCCAACATTTCGGGTTTGAAAGTTGGTCACCTGTACCGTATGTGGGATAAGACAGACAGAAGCAAGATTTTTTTTCACATCAACTACGGTTAAGCTAATTCCATCAATAGCAATAGAACCCTTTTCGACTACGAATCTTGAGAGATGTTTTGGTATCTCAAACCAGACTTTGATCTCTTTTGGTCTTTTCTCAATTTTTTTTATTGTTCCGACACCATCTACATGCCCTAGGACAAAATGTCCTTCCATCCTGTCTCCAACCTTTAGGCTTCGTTCAATGTTTACAATCCCGCCTACTTTTAGGTTACCAAGATCTGTTCTTTTTGTAGTCTCATCGATCATCTCAAAATTACATTTTGATTTTGAGATGCCAGTAACTGTAAGGCACACACCATTTATTGCAACGCTTTGGCCTATTTTGAGACCCTTAGAATGTTTTCCAAGATCCACCGTCATTTTTACTGCGCTTCTGTTTGTGGTGCTTTTTTGAATTTTTAGCACTTTTCCTATTCCTTCAACAATTCCTGTAAACAATCGATGTTTTGATGCACTCAGGATATAAAATGATTTTTTTATGATGCAAGTACTTTAAAAAGCGAAATCAGGTTATGATTCGTTAAAATTTTTAGATAGTGATTAGAACGTATTCTGTGGTTTCAAGCACTCAAATCATGGAAAAGATCCTCTTTGGCGTAGCAAAACAATGGATTGCTGGAAACACTATTGATGAGGCACTTGCTGCTGCAAAAACATCATACAAACGCGGGATGAGTGTGATAATTAACAGGTTAGGTGAGTACCATACTTCAAAACAGCTGATTGAAAGAACAATTGCTGAATACAAAACAGTCATGTCATCTTTTAGGAGATGGAAGGTAAATGGTGGAATTTCGGTAAAACCTACGCAAATCGGTTTGTCACGAAGCAAAAAGGAATGTCTACGTAATTTCGAAACGTTGATCAAAGCAGCAACAGCATCTCAAACCTTCGTTTGGATCGACATGGAGTCTTCAGATCATACGAACGAAACAATAGAGATCTATCAGAATTTGTTTGCAAGATATGAGCGCCTTGGATTAGCATTACAAGCTAATCTTCTTAGAACCGAAAATGATCTTGTGGATTTACTTTCATTAGGTGGTAAAATTCGCCTTGTGAAGGGTGCCTATAGAGAAACTGCTAAGGTTGCATACAAATCAAAGGAAGATATCGATCGTAACTATCAAAAACTAATGAAATTACTCTTTGAGAAAGGGAATGAATTTGGTATTGCCACTCATGATGCTGTTATGATCGAGCAAGCAGTTTTACTTTCAAAAAAATATGAAAGAAGATTCGAGTTTCAAATGCTACGCGGAATTCGAGATGAGCTAAAACCGGATCTGATCAAAAGAGGATTTAGTCTTGCAGAATACATTCCATACGGAACAAACTGGTTACCATATTCAATACGTCGTCTAAAAGAGAGAAAACGGAATATCCTGTTGCTTGGGAGTTCTTTTATTTCACAGCACAAAATACGCATAAACACTCGTAGAATTTCTACTTGAACGTTATATACAAAAAAGCCATATTTTGGCTCAATGAAGACTGCAGGAATCTCTTACACGATCTCAAAGAAAAATACAAAGAGGCGCGAAAGCAACTCCAAGAAGAGTTCAAGCAATTTCGAGAGACAACGAAGATGTTGCTCAAGGATGCAAAAAAATCTAATTTAATTGAAAAAGGAGACATAAAAGAGATCAATGGTGAATTTAAATCATTTAAAAAGGACTCCAAAAAACAAGAAAAAGAATTCAAACACGATATTAAGGAACTTCAAAAATAACTAAAAAAGCGGTCAAAGGAATTAAAGGAAGACAAAGAGAAAAAGAAAGAAAACAAGCACGACGACGATGACGAACCCGAAGAAGACGATTAATCTCTTACAAAGTACTATTTAGGTTCAAGATTTGATGTAGTTATTCTCTTAGCTTGCTTTCCTGAAAAACTTCTGATTCGTACCAATTGTATCTAAAGTAGTCTAAGCACCACTCATGAAACATAGGATCAGTGCTGTAAAACATCTCTGTGATATCGGGCTCACCGCCTATAGTTGGAAAAGAAACCGTTGCCTCTTTTTCGTTGAGAACAAGTAAGGTAAGGACGGTTTTTTTCATTTTTCTTTCAACAAGACCCTTTTCAATTAACTTGATGAAGTTTAGCTTTTGCAACAAGTTTTTTCTTCCTTTTGGTATCACCGCGTTCTCAGACAAGATATAGTTGAATTTGATTCCCTTCTCAACTCGTCTTACTTTTGGTTCGATGATATCAAGTGGAATCTCAGTTAGTAACTCATAGATGTATTCATCCGCATTTTTGTAAATGGATTTCCACTGTTCCAGTATTTTTGCCACACCTTTGACGTGTTGAGAGTTAGCTAGCTGTCCTATTCTCATTATGAACTTTGGTGGGATGTCGCCAAAGTTGTGATCCTCGAAATATTTACGGTTATGTGAGAGAAAAATTATTGAGGGTATTTGTGAGCAAATCGTATTTCCATATGTAGTTAGTGAATAGTAACCATCGCTATCCTTTATGATAAAGCCACCGTCTTCTAGCCTGGCAAAGTTTCTATGGACTTCTTGAATTGTGGCATCAAGTTCCTTTGCCATTGAAGTTACCTTTGATTTTTTTTCCAAAAGCCGGAAGATGATTTGCAGCCTCTGTTGGCTGGATAATTCCAAAAAATTGTTTGCTGCTTCTTCGTAATTGTCTACCAATTTGTATCACCTAGTCTAGCTATGACCGATAAAAAAACGCTGAGATCGTATATGAAAAGCAGCTTTAGATGCTACTAACTAATTTTGATATCAGCTTTACCTGATTATTTTTTGCGAAAACATAGAACCAAAAATGCCTGCTATTGCCCCTATACCGATCAATATTGGCGCAAGAATTGGCACCAGCTCAAAGTAGATCTGTGCTGTGGTGCTTGGCCATATTAGCTTGTGAAATAGAATCTCGTTGTATGTGTATGTGATAAGTGGATAATACATAAAGAAAAATGAGCTGCCAAATATCGCACCACCCACAGACAATGCCTTTTGCCTTTTTATTTTTGAGACTACATAATCTCCTAAGACAATTGGGATAATATTGAGCCAGTAAAAAGGAATCGTTTGAATCAGTGCATGGTTTGGAATTATTGCAGACAGTGTCATTACTGTGAGGTACGATATGCCAATTATGGACGCAACACCAAACCTATGGTTTGCTAAAATTGATGAACCAATCAGGATTGATGAAATGAGAAATGGATATGCGGCTGACGCAAAAAATGCAGCAAAGACAGGATGTGGATTGAAATCAAAAAACGCCGTATCTGAAAATGGAAGAGAAAACGAGTACATTATGCCAGTCAGGGCAAGCCAAACCGGTAAAAGTGAAACAATTACCAAGAATCTGGACAAATTGGATTCTTGTAAAAATACTCTTGTGTTTAGGAAAGCACCAATGCTTGTTAGCACCATTCCTGTAATCAATACTAGGTGTGGGGGGCTAAGCAACCCATCCAACCCAAAGTTTGAGTGCCACACAAAATCTACAGGTCCTGCAGTTAAGAGAAGTATGATTCCAATGCCTGAGATCTTGATTCCATTTAGAAATTTTTGTGATTTAAGGCCTTTTTGCCAACTGATGTAAAGAAGGATGAATCCAAAAACTGCTACTCCAACACCTGCATACAACAGTGAATGTGGCGCCGAAAAGAAGGTTTCTGGTTTGTTTAGTATGTGGTTTGTAATGTCCCAGCTTCCACCACTGGTTACCAAGATTATTCCAAGGCTGATCACCACATTTGCAGCCTGAAATCTTGAATAGTTCAAATTACTAGAATCAGTTAGTTGCTTTTTCATGATGCCGCCTCCAAATTGACAACATCCACTATATGTTCTTGCACAAATTCATTTTGATGGTCCAGCAGACCCTCAGCAGGAAAATGTGATAAATTGTTAGTGTGAGGCATTGTGACACTTTTAGTATAGATTCTGAATGAACCTGTTTCTGTTGGTGTAACTTTAAGTGTCATTGCGAATGAATCGCCATGATTTGCTGGTCTACTGTATGCCTCAATGAATGGGTATTTAGATAAAACAGGGCTGGTTCCTCCGAGATACTCGGAGCCAATCGTCTCTCCTTTTTGTATTAATTGCGGTGATTGTAAAAAGTCGTA
>CAZLSK010000027.1:0-14191 GCA_964562075.1 uncultured Candidatus Nitrosotenuis sp. | reverse complement strand
CATTTATCCTGCTAGTATATGGAGCGATAGAAACTATCATGTCTTATTTTGAAAGCAGGAGGCGCACTGCAATTTTTGTAGCTGCTGGTCTCGGAGCACTTGCGTTTGGAGAGTTTTTGGGTTGGTACTATTTTGTGTTCCCACAGTCGGTCCTTAATGTCGTTTCGATTTCCATCAAGATTGCAGGGCTAATCATGCTCTTTGTTCCGGTAACCAAGGTTCCCCTAACCAAAATCAAGTTCGACGAAACCGTAGATGATGCGTAAATCAACTCCAAAGAAATTATTTTGTCAATTTTTTTTATCCCGTTAATATATTGAAGAATTAAGCTTACACTTCTTTGCACGCGTGATTACAAATGTCAGTATACAGAACGCACATGAAGATAATTGGAGACATTCTTACCACAGCTAGGGATGACCTCCCAGATTCTGATGGTGCAAGCATAACATACCTAATACGCAAAGCAAACATTTCTCATGGTAGGATTTCCAGAATCCTTGGTACATTAGTTTCACAGGGATTATTAGAGCAGACCAACTCTGGGAGCGCATGTAAGTATAGAATCAGCAATGTTGGTAGAGAGTTTCTTCAGGCATATAACACATTTAACAAGTTCGCAGACAGTTTTGGCTTGACCATCTAATCAAAATCCTCGTCTTCTATTTCCTCGTCTTCAAAATCGTCTTCAAAATCGTTTTCTGTTTCTGGTTCCGTGCTCAATGTAGCGTTAGAACTAATTTTCGATATTTAATTTTTTGATATGCCAACAATGGTTCATTGTCAATACTATAATACGTCAAGGCCATACCTTAAACATGAATTTGATTGTTACATGCGCAAGACATTTTGAGGGAGAAACGAGAGAGGAGCTTGTAAACATTTTAGAAGAACTTGGAGATTCCAGTGCGCAGATAACAATTACTAGTCTTTCGGGGGTTCTGACAGCGCAGACCAAGGTCAATCCAGCCGAACTTATAAAAAAAATTCATGAAAAGCTGCAGGATGAGCCTTGGTCAATCAGATATATGCTTCGAGTTATTCCAATTTTTCAAGCTGTTCCCACAGATACGGAATCAATCACAAAGGCGGCATTAGAGCAAATCCAAAAAATAAAGCCTACTGAGACATATCGCATCACAATAGAGAAGAGAAACTCTGATATTTCATCAAGGGAATTAATTAGTCAGATTGCAGCCAAGATACCAAACAAGGTTTCTTTGGAAAACTACGACTGGATAATATTGGTAGAGATTGTGGGCAAGATTAGTGGCATCTCGGTTCTAAAAGAAAGCGAGATTTTGAGAATAGAAAAGGCAAAAAGAGAGTCAGTGGAATAAAACCGCAGCTTTTTCTACAAGCAAATCCTCAAGTGGTGTTTTGGAATCTATTGAGCTTAGATGTTTTTTTGAGATTTGGAATCGTTTTTGTAAGAATTTGAGGTTTTTTTGGTAATCGATGTTTTTGTTTAGATGGGCTTTAAGAAAATCAGCCAGATGTCCCAGTGATGATTTTTTTCCTATAGCTATGATGGTAAAATCATCGTTTCCTTCAATTCCAACCGTTTTGATCGCCTCAGATATCTGAGTCGTTGCTGCAAACCTGAGCAAAATGTCCGTTTGAAGCTTTTTTGAGAGAAGGAGTTTGTTTTTTTGAGCAAAAAGTGACAAACCAATTATTTTTTTTACATGTATCGGGCTCAAGATACATTTTGATGATATGCCCTCCAAAACCAATCCGGGAAATTTTTTTCGAAGAGAGTCAAGAAATGCATAGTTTTTGCCTTTTGAAAAAGTAACGTCAAAGATGTTGACCCATCTATTGTGAATTTTGAATTGTAGCTTGTTGCTTCCGCCATGGATTATTGGTATTATGCTGACAACATCGCCAGAATGCAGTACCGTCTTTGATCCTGACAGTGCAGACGAGTCGATTCCATTTACTGCCACGAGGAGATTCTTTGTGTCAAGCTCAAGCGTATTTTTTGGTTTTATTGATAAGAGATGTTCAAGCAAATCCGAGATCGTCAAGTCATCAAGATCTTCTGAGATAAGATCCGTGCCAAATGATTTTTTTGCACCACCAAAAAACTTGATTGTTATCAATTTGTGGTTTAGCTTGATTCTTGACTCTGATTCTCGACGAGGATTTCCTTGGGCTCAGATTCCTCAGATGTTTCCTCTACCGTCTCTTCAGTTGTTTCCTCTTCTGTTTCTTCTTCTATTTCAGCCGCTTCACGTGCCTCTTTTTCTGCCTTTGAGTCCAGTTGTTTTTTAACAAATTTTGTAATGTAACCTGCCATCTCGTTCTTTAATCCCTTTGAGCGGACTATAGCCAGCTGATCAAGAATTTTTTTGTTTTCTGCAAAATCTGTTGTGAATCTGTCCTTGAATTTTTCAAGAACTTGCATTGAAAGTCTTGTCACTCTATCCACTCCCGACGTTAATTTGTAGGGTATATTATACTATTGCCAGATAATTTTTCGAATTTGCTTCCAATACTGCAGCGGTCTCATCAAATGACTTGTTAATTATTTTTGATATGCAAAAAACTATGCTTGGGATAAAACTTACTTGTGCAGCCTTCATGCCAAAGCAGTGCGAGAATTTGACAGGGCCATCCGTTTCGACAAGAATTTTGTCTTGCGGCGTATTTGACACTAGTATCTGTTTGTCTTTTGAGTAGACAGTAAGAGGTCCGTATGACACAAAGCAGCCAAGATCCATTGCTTTTTTTAGTTGTTTTTTATTTCCATCAAACCAGTGCAACAGAAATCCCGACATCCTATATGACGGAATGATTTCAAGGATTTCATCTAGTGTTCTTCTAGAGTGTACGGAGACTGGTTTTCTTATCTTCTCTGCCTCGCCGAGCAATTTTGTGAAGACATGCTTTTGTCTTGCAAATTGATCCTCGCTTGATGCGTATGTCTTATCAAGGCCGATTTCACCAACCCCTGAAATACGGTCAGAGTTTTTTCGTATGAGCTCGAGGTTCGACTCTAGATCATCTGATGCCTTTTCTGGATGAATTCCTACAAATGGCAAAATGAGGTTACTTTTTTTGGCAATCTCAAGTGTTGCCTGTGATGACGGATTATCCATTGATACAGCGCACACCTTGATTCCGACCTTTTTCATAGAGTTTAGGATTAGAACCATGTTGGCTGCATATTCTGGATCCGATAGGTGAATGTGGGTATCAAAAAGCCAAACCATGTTTTTGGTGAATTTTCATCACTACTTAAGTCTGTAGAATTTTTTAGCCACATTCTTTTATCTGACAGTTTTGTTGGTTTATTGTAATGAAGTCATCAGAGCTAGGAATGTCGGCAATGTACAGAATTCTAAAAAAAGCAGGAGCAGAACGTGTCAGTGATGAGTCTGCGGATGAGTTGAGAAGAGTGCTAGAAGAGATTGCAACCACAATAGCAAAGAGTGCAGTTGAGATGTCAAACCATGCTGGAAGAAAAACCATCCGCGGTGAGGATGTCAAGCTGGCATCAAAGACATTCATCAAAGCATAGAGTTTAATTCTTGTAGAATTGACTTTTTTCTGCGGTGAGGTGGCAGAGCGGCTATGCGTTCGCCTGCAGAGCGAATCTATAAGGGTTCGAATCCCTTCCTCACCTAACTTACAATTACTTTTCCTTCCATCCATGGATGTAGTCTGCAATAATAATGAAAATCTCCTTTTTCGTTAAATTGATTTGAAAATTTTTGTAGGGGATCAAGCTGACCGCTGTCAAACAAGCCGTCAGGCATATCGTAGTAGCCGCTTGTAACAGTGTGAAATGCAGAATCGTCGTTTATCCACACCACGCTTTCTCCGGCGACGATACTAATCTCAGGTGACATATAACATGTGTTGGTATTTTCACAGCCCGGTCTTGAGGAAGATACGGTGATTAATACTTGGTATTGAGCAACATCCCCATTCTCACCTTCCACATTATTACTTTCAATGGTGAGGCTGGTTATGATGCCAGTAAGAATTATGGCGATCACGGCGGCAACGGCTACAACTAGGATCTTTTTTGACATACGATCCCAGATTGGTGGCGATTTTATCTTTGTTGAGGCTGTGATAGTATGGACTTGGTTATCAAATGATAACCAGCTCTTCTAAAACCCCCTCGTCTAAGATAGTTCGTGGCCGAAAAAAGCTCAGGGTTGCTAGAGTACATCCCAGGCTCCCAGTCTCTTCTTGTGCAGAAAAAGAACGAGCAGCCCCTTGAGGGATTTTCCCAAAACATCAAAGACAGTCTGGTCGAATACACCGAAAGCGGTAAAAGCGATGTGGAAAAAGGGCACAACTTTCTTCACTGGGTCCTGACAAGGGTCTTTGAGGCAACAGAGGACGATGCCTCAGATGCCATAATTGATGGAGCAAACGACCTTGGCATCGACGCCTACCTGCCTGTAGATTTTTCTGATAACAAGATAAGGCTTTTTCAGTCAAAATATGGAACATCGCACTCCGAGGAGGCAATTGCCAAGTTCAAAGAGGATGTCAGAAGGCTTTTGAGCAGGGACGTTACAAAGATGCGGCCAGAGCTTGCAAACCTAGTTACAAAGATTCAGGAAAAGAACCTAAAGATAGAATGTTGTTATGTTACAAACCAGCCCGTCGCATATGAGGGTGATGATTCTGTCGAGATAATGGACATCGACAATATAATACAGAATCTCTGGGACCGGATAAAAAAGCCAGCCGCTGGCAAAAAATCCAAGATAAAGCTTGAAAAAATGATTCATTACAAGAACACGGTTCTTGGTGTCCTTAAGCTAAGAGAGCTGACAGATTTCGTTACAAAAAACCGCGATTTTGTCTTTGAATCCAACATCAGGCAGTGGATGCAGTTTAAGACAAACGTAAACAAGGGAATAAGAGAAACGCTTCAGAACTCGCCTGACAAATTCTTTTACTATAATAATGGAATTACGATTGTTGCCAGTGATTTTGAGGAGCTTGAAGACAACATTCTGATGCTTCACGCACCACAGATAGTAAACGGCGCTCAAACCTCAAACTCTATTTTAGACCACGCAAAAAGGACCAACAATCTCGATGGTAGCATCACAGTAACAATAATCAAAGCAGATGACGAACATGACCAAAACAACATTACCAAGTATAGAAACTCACAGAACTCGGTACGTGGGAAGGACTTGGTCTCGCTGATGGATTTCCACAAATCTATCAAGTCTCAGCTCGAAAATTACGGATATTTTTACGAAATTCAGGCCGGTTCTTTTGATAGTAAGACCAAATCGCAGCAGATCGAATTCAGGGGAGATGCACTCTACAACAGGTATCTACCCGACAACCACAAGAAGGTAATTGTTGCAAAGGATGCAATTCAAGCGCTTGTTGCCGGAATAGAACAAAGGCCGACAGAGTCATACAGCTCACCAGCGCAGTTTCTGCCGAGGGGAAGCAAGTACGATGACGTATTCAATGAAAATCTAAAGGATGACTATAGACTCTTGCTTTACCCCTATCTTGTAAAAGAGTATGCCAAAAAGTCTTTGGGATATGGAAAGCGTGGAGGTCACAAGACGAAACGTTACGCAACGTTGTTCTTTGTTGCGGTGTATTTTAGGACGGTTCACAAAAGTATCCTTGGAACAAAAGGCGATTTTAAGGAAGACGTTGTAAAGTTAGAGCCGATTTTCAAAAGCAACAAGCTCAATGAACGGATTATGAAGTTGAGCGATGATGTGGTGACCAAATTCCTAGACGATACAGTAGTAGAAGATGAAATGGATCGCGCAAACACAAAACACAATTTCTTTTCTCACCATGTTTGGAATGAGGCAATGCTTCGAGTCGTAGACAAAAAGATCCGACAAGAAGAAGATGAAATAGAAAGCATCAAAAAACTGGTAAACAGTTTGCTTTAGGGAAATTAGCGATAGGCATCAGGCCATGTAAAAATTGCAGGAGGTTTACATTGACCAGACACACTATCGCAGCTTTCTTTGCGTCACACTAATATTTAACAAATTTTTTTCATGCCAAAATATTATCATGATTTTTATATAGAACTCCAAGATCGGGAGTTGTTTGAAAAACATCGACAAGTGTGCCTTGTGTGGCGGTCCAATGGAACCCAAGTATATTGGTATGAAAGAGTGGAATATCCAAGGATACTTGTGTGGCAAGTGTTATTCAAAAAAAATTTTTGAACATTATCCAGGTCAACACAGCCGTGTCAACTTGGACAAGGACTAGGCGGTGTTTTTGTACTTATTTATGTAAAGACAGTTCCACGATACGGCGTCGTCTTTGACGTCCTTTTCCTCAAGGAATTTGATATCGGTAATAGTTTTTTTCTTTTTTAGTAGATTGACTATGAAGCTTTCAAACTTTCTGCACTCACACTGCTCTATCTGACACTCTCCGTCATGGTCTTCTTTTGTGTGTCCACAGTTGCAGACGGCGTCGTCTTTGACGTCTTTTTCCTCTTTTTGTGCAAAAACGCCAAACCTCAGATAGGCTTCGCCCATGTGACCCTTTTTGAACCGCTCATAGTTGTTTGATTTTTGTAGAATCTTGAAAAAGGATCTGTTGTGATCCGGGCGCCTCGACTCTGATGCCATTATAAACCAGTACTTGTCGCCTGTCTCCACAAATCGTAGCTTTATGTCGTGATCGCTCCACCAATGGACAGTTTCATTCCACAGGTCAGTTGCCTGTTTACGGTTGGAAAACAACGGAACGACATTCATCCTAAGATCGTAATACCGGTATGCTACACCCAAAAAGTCCTCATACCATGGAATCGCAACGTTTGACACTTTGTCTCAAGTGTAGGTTTGATTATTAAAATGATCATGAGAAACATTAATACGCTTATATTCGATAGGAAAATCGATTAGGCATGGCCACATATAGGACTAGTATGCAGATTGTAGCAGACCTACTTACAGCTACTGATCAGTGTGGTCAGGAAGGAATCAAGGTAACAACTCTACTAACACAAGCAAATCTTTCACACTCGAGGCTTTCCAAGTTCATTGAAAATCTTACTGGAGCAGGCCTGATAAACAAAATAGAGTTCGATGGGAAAAACACCTATGTCATAACACCAAAAGGCAAACAGTACCTCGATTCATACAAGCGATTCCACGATCTTGCCGAATCGTTTGGTTTAGACCTATAGATTATTTCTTCTTTGCATTTTTGCGGCTCTTTCTGGTTTTGATAGTAGAGTATGCTATGATGATGAATGCGCCCGCAAGCTGGCCATAAAAAAATGCCAGGTTTGGAGGATTTTGAACTATTGCAAATGCCATGCCCAACGCGAGCATGATCAGGATGATAAAGAGGTACTTGTCCACGTAAGCCATCAACAAACAAACAATATATCTTTTCGAACTTTTCAGTCGGTATGAGTAAGATCCTAGAGCTGGTTGGCTTTGGGTTAATTGGTGGAACAATTTATGCGTGGATTGGATTGTACGACAACCCCTTACGCTGGCCTGTCTTTTTGGCCTGTGCCGGCGGTGCACTTGCAATAATACTTTATCGACAAAGAATTAAAAAACGCATCTGATCCGTATCGACCCATCAGGATCATGAGTCTTGTGATTTTTCAACCGACAGATCTATAAAGGAGCACTAGCAGATACCTTCGGGGAGAATGACAGATCAAATAAGCAAGTGGTGGGAAGGTCTTGCTAAAGAACTTGAAGTTGACATTGAAACCCTAGATGATTAATTTTTCATTTTGATTTAATTTTGAATAAAGCCTCGAGCGGGATTCGATCCCGCGGCCTAACGCTTACGAGGCGTTCGCTCTACCAGGCTGAGCTATCGAGGCATGGTTCGATTCTAATCAGAGTTTATAATAAGCGTTCGACGCTCTGCAACCATTGAAAAAATCCATTTCTGGAATACGAGGGATTTTTGGCAATGACCTTACATTAAGAGATATTCTAAAATTTTGCAAGAATTTTGCGCCTCTAATCAGCTCAAAAAAGTGCGTCGTTGGTTGCGACACAAGGCCATCTAGCGAGATTGTGCGGGAGACGGCTATTGCAGCATTGATGGGTCAAGGAGTTGACGTATACAACCTTGGCATAGCCCCAACGCCTGTAGTTTTTAGGGAGGCTCGAAAATACGGCGCAGGCCTTATCATCACGTCGTCACACAACCCCCTTGATTGGAATGGCCTCAAATTCATAATAAATGGCCGCGGGCCAAATGAAAAAGAGTTTGCACAAATTCTAAAAGAAAAAAAGACATTCGCCAAAAAAATTGGCGCCGAGATTTTGGTCTCCTTAGATTATGTAGAAGATGCTGTAAAAATAATTGGCAAGATAACACACAGACCAAAGATTGTAGTAGACATTGGTGGTGGTGCAGCGGCAAACACAGCACCAAAGTTACTACGTGATTTGGGATGCCAAGTACAAATCATTAACCAAAATTCATCTACGAGGGGACCTGATCCGACATCTGACAGCCTTACCGACCTTGTCTCGCTTAGTAAAAAGGCGGACATTGGTTTTGCGTTTGATTTGGATGGAGACAGGCTTGTTGTGGTAAAGGACGGCAAAAAACAATCACCCGATACCACCCTTGCTCTTGGTGTATCAAAGGCCCTTGATCTTGGATACAAAAGATTCTGCCTCAGTATAGATACCAGCGTGTCAGTAGAAAGATACATCAAAGATCACGGCGGCAATGTTGTCCGATCAAAGGTTGGGGAGGCAAACGTCATAGATACTATGTTAAAGAAAAAATGCCAAGCTGGTGGCGAGGGAAGTAGTGGTGGTTTTATCCTTCCGGAATTCAATATGTGTAGGGATGGCATATTATCAGCCGGTCTGATTGCCGCAATGACTGGCAAAATTGTCGACGAGATAATAGAGTTTGTTTCCGGTTACCACCAACTTAGAACCAAAATTGACATACAAACAGAGCTACACGACAAAGTGCTTGACAAATTTGAAAAGAATCTAAAAGGTAGATTCAGTCAGATAGTAACAATCGATGGCGTAAAAACAATCGTTGATGACAATACTTGGGCTTTGGTAAGAAAATCAAACACCGAGGATATTGTGAGGATTTCAGTTGAGTCAAATGACTTGCAGAAGGCAAAAAAACTCCAAAAAGAGATGACATCACTAGTAAGGAAAAGCCATGAGCAAGCTAGATGAAAGGCAGATAATCAAAATTTTTCAAAAAAAATTTTTGCCTAAAAAATTTGTCTCAGAAGATGTTGAAACGTTTCGAGTGGGAAAAAATTTTGGAGTCATCAAGACAGACACTTTGGTTGCAAGTACAGATGCGCCGCCAGGCATGAGCCCATCACAAATTGCAAGAAAAAGTATTATTGCACCGGTAAGCGACTTTGCAGCAAAGGGGGTCAGACCCCTCTACTGCATCGTTTCAGTGTCGTTGCCACGAAATTATCCTAAATCAAAAATTTTGCAGCTTGCAGACGGCTTCAGAAAAGCATCACGTGAATTTGGTTTGCAGATTATTGGTGGCGATACAAACGAGGCAAAGGATCTAGTAATTTCTGTAACACTTTTTGGTTTTGCAAAAAAAATCACGCGTAGAAGCGGTGCCAGAAATGGTGATCTCATAGTTGTGAGCGGGCCCTTTGGTGCAACAGCTGCAGGCATGAAGATTGTTCTGTATGGGAAAACTGCATCACCAACCTTCAAAAAACTTGCAAAAAAGGCAGTTTTTTGCCCTACGGCCCATCTGAGTTTTGGGATAGAGGTTGCCAGATACTTGACTTCTGCGATGGATTCTAGCGATGGCCTCTCCACTACACTTCATGAGATGTCAAGGCAAAGTAACAAGAGATTCGTAATTTCCCACATACCAAAGGAAGATGGGCTTGATGATTTTGCCAAAGCAAACAGGCTTGATCCAACTGACCTTGTCTTCAACGGCGGGGAGGAATATGAAATAGTTGGAACTGTTTCTTCAAAAGATCTTCCCAAACTCAAAAAAACCGCAGCTGCAAAAAAAATCAATTTGATGCAGATTGGCACCGTACAAAGAGGCGTAGGAGTGTTTTTACAAAAAAAACGAGGGTTCATCAGAATTAGAGACCTAGGCTGGTCACATTTCAGGAACTAGTCGAGGTCAACATCACGTGTTTCTGAGTTGAGTCTGGTTCCAACAAGAATTATGATGGAGCCAATGATTATGTTTGCTCCAAGTAAAAAGGGAGCCAGATCCCCTGCGTTTGAAAGAAGACCGATTGCTACAAGTGGTGCCCAAGAGCCCACGATCAGACCTCCATTATAGACAAAACCGGTTGCGCTGTTTCGAATTTCCGTTGAAAACTTTTCTGATAAAAAGGCAGGAATTGGCCCAAATCCTATGGTTGCAACAAAAATATACAGAATTGTAAATAATGCTTTTTCAAAAAGCGAAACGGCGTTGTATATTCCATATAATGCTGGGATAGAAAACGATATCGCACTTACTGCGATTATCCCAATAGACTTTAGTCGACCTATCTTTTGACTCAGATAACCTGCAAAGATTTGTCCAAAAAGCGACGTCGTCGTGGCTACAATCATCAGAGTTGCCACCTGTGGTTTCTCGAGTTTGACATAGTTTTGTAAAAAGGTCGGATAGAATCCCATTGCCGAATAATACGAGTACATCAAGCCGGTCATGATGATGAGGGCCAAAAAAAAGTGTCTTCTTGACTCTTTTTGTAGGAAGACGTTGCGGAGTGGAGTTTTTGCAATTTTGTGTTGTCTTGATTTGGAGACCCACGCCTCTGACTCTGACATTTTGAATCTTACAAATAATGCCACAAGCCCTGGGACCATTCCTGTAAGGAACATAATTCTCCATCCAGTGGTTGTGAATTCTTCTCCCGGAAAGGCAAGCACCGCAAATTGAAATACGATTGATGCCATAACAAAACCGCAGTTATAACCACTTTGTAAAAACCCAGACAAAAGACCTCGGCGATTTTTTGGTGCAGTTTCCATAGTGATCACAGTTCCACTACCCCATTCCCCTCCCGCAAAGAATCCTTGAATGAATCTCAATGAGATCAAAAGAATCGGTGCGAGCACACCTACCTGATCCCATGTTGGAAGAAGCCCTGTTGCAGATGTGGCAATAGAAAAACCAAGAATTGTTATGATCATAGTCTTTTTTCTTCCATGCTTGTCTCCAAAATTTCCAAAAAATGCTCCACCAACAGGCCTCATGATTAATGTTACAATGTATGCCGCAAATGTTGAAAGAAGTGCCAAGTTACTATCTCCCACATGAAAGAAAAGACTGCTGATCAGTGGGATCACCAAAAGCATAAGGACAAGGTCGTAGCCATCAAGGGACCAACCAAGAAAAGAGCCAATTACGATTGATTTTTGTTGTCTGCTCAAGCCAAGCAAATTCTGACCCCCTCCTTTTGGTGGAAAGGAACCAAATAATTAATTCAGCGTTATCATTCTGAGTTAGGGTCATGTCTGTAAATCAACCTAAACAGCGAAGCCGCTTATGGTACCTCTTGCCTGCAACCATTGGTGTGATTGGAGGCCTTATAGCATATTTCATACTAAGGCATGATGATCCTCAAAAGGCAAAAGGCTGTTTGTGGCTTGGAATCATACTTTCTGCAGCCTATCTTGCATATTTTGTCTTGTTTTCCCTTATGATAGAGCACTTTGATTTTTCTTGAGAAAAAATCAGTTTTCTTTAAATCACATTCTGAGCAATATTAACAGGTCAGAAATGGAATCACCAAAAAGTCTAGTTCCAAGGTTCTTTGAAAAAACTGCGGCCACCTACGACAGTGTTGCCGTTTGGGCAACCTTTGGTAAAGACAAGTTTTGGAAAAATGAGATCTTAAAACAGATCACAGATGCACGATCGGTCTTGGATCTTGCGTGTGGTACTGGAATTTTGACAAGAAAAATAGCAAAAAAGTTTCCTTCTGCTCAAGTTGTAGGTATTGACATTACGAAAAGCTATCTTGATGTGGCAAAACAAAATTCAACACAGTACAGGAATATTTCCTACATTTTGGAGGATGCCGAACGACTGAATCTAGATATGAAATTTGACTGTGTTACCTCATCATACATTCCAAAATACTGCGACCCAGAAACCCTTCTGAATGTTTGTATCAAACACATCAAACCGCATGGAAAGATTGTTCTGCATGATTTTGTTTATCCTACTTCGGTCGTGGTGCGAAAACTGTGGAGTTTTCATTTTGTTTTATTGAGGTTTGTAGGCTTTTTTATCCCCACTTGGAAGGCAGCGTTTTTGGATCTGCCAAAACTGATCAGAGCAAGTACGTGGCTTGATGATTGTGCACAGATAATGAGAAAAAACGGTTTTGAGGTAACCACTAGATTGCTTACATGGTCCACGTCTGCCATTGTGGTAGGACAAAGATCAGACAAAAACCCTTAAAATAAAAAACGCCATTGTCGACAACACCACGCCAAGGCTGATGGTCTTTAAGACAAGCTCCTTTTGCTGCATCTCTGAGTTGTAGATCATGCTTTTTTTCAATTCCTTGTATCTACGCGAGGTTGTAATCAGAATGTAAGTCAGTACAGAGGACAGAATTGCTAGCAGTACTGCCTCAATTGAAATAGAATTTGTTTGGATTGCCGAACCTGCAAAAATCGGCAACACGGCCCAAGAGATTAGAACGGATATGTTGTTGTGGAATCTGCCTCCAAACAGCTCCAAATTATACGCAAACAAAAAGAAGCCCTCAATGATTCCAATCGGAAATAAAAGCGGCGAATCCAAAAATGCATAGTACAACCCAATTGAAAAGGCGATACCAAGTGCAGCCAGTCCCGTTGCCCAAACTTTTTTTCTTGGCAGCTCCCCCCAGGGCCTAGTCTTTCCACCAACCGCATCAAGACAGTGGGCTGCTATACCAAGTGCCAAAAAATAGATAAGACAAATTGCACCAAGGCGCCCCAAAGTAAAGGGACCAACAAGTGAGCCCCATGCAGCAAAGGACACTATGATTCCTGTGTATGGCAAAAACATCATTCCAATACATATCCTAAAACCTCGTGGACCAAACTTTGGCACAAACCACTCAGAGGTTCTGTCCCTTAACATTGGATCATATTAGCAGTTGTAATATTTATGAAAATCTTGCAAAAGATTACAAACTTGATATAAATTTCGGTTTTCTATTCAAACGAATTTTGAAAATGCCGTAACTTGTTAGTTTTTAAGTTGAAAAAACGAACTAATTACGTGAGAAAATATCAAAAGTTCATAAAAAGAGGAGTTATTGAGCCGCTTGAAAGAACTCCTTTCCACAGCAAGGCTCCAATAAGGCGGCTATCGATGTTAAGCAAAAAACTTGTACCTCAGTCCGACACGCACATAGCCGTCCACTTTGTAAATGGTAATAAAAAAAAGTACCCACAGTACAGCTCGCTTCACAAGCATGACTACGACGAGGTCAATCTGATTTTATCAGAAAAAAACAAGCTGATCTATGAGATCCAACTTGATGATGAGGTATACAGGGTATCCTCACCCTCGACCATCTTTATTCCAAAAGGCGTAAAACACAAGGCAAACGTCGTTTCCGGTAAAGGGCTTTTTGTTTGCATCATTTTGTCTGATAAGTACAAATCGACGTAGAGTTGGGTTTCTAAAAATCAATCAAGCCTTATTGCATAAACTACGAGTTTGCCTTTTGCAGATGTCATAAAGCCTGCAATCGTTGACATGAATCCGTACTTCTTTTTTCTAAGCTTGATTGCTTTTTCGGCATCCTCTGGACTTGCCAAAGTTGCAGTAGCTGATGTCCACTCTCCCTTAGGCTGGCCCTTGAATTCACAGGGCACAATACGAATTTTTTGGTTATTTTTTAGTCTCTTTACCTTGCCTGTTGATTCCCGTGTTATGACATAGATGAGATCATCAGACATTACAAACCAGACAGGCGTCTGTACCGCTTGACCGTTCTTGCGATAGGTTTCCAAGTTGATGTATTTTTGATCCAAAAACTGATCCAAACTTCCTGCCATAAGATACAAGAGTAATCCAATTATTTATGTAAAGGATTTTTGGAACTAACGTTTTTTACACCCTTCAATAATCCGCTAAGCAATGTCAGAAGAACAACAGCCAGAAAAGTGGGGTATTGCACATATCTACAGTAGCTACAACAATACTATAGTACACATGACCGACCTCACAGGCG
>CAZLSK010000026.1:0-14958 GCA_964562075.1 uncultured Candidatus Nitrosotenuis sp. | reverse complement strand
GACAAGGTTATTGTTTTGGGGAAATGCAACTGAAACTATCTGCAAATCTGCTGCATCTCCCTGATTTGAGGCCAGAATCGTAATTTCAAATGATTCTCCAAGAATGATTTTTTGTGATGATATTTTTACATCTAAACGTGGTTGAGGTATGATCGTTGGAGCATTTTCGTACACTTTGGGAATGATAAGGATTGCAAGTGCAAAATAAGCTGCCATAACACATGCTGCAATAAAGTAGATTTTTTTCATCGTTTAATCTCCTATCGTTTTTTGAAGAATGATTTTTAATGTATTTATTTTAATTTTTTACTAAATCTAAAAGCGCTTTTGCTCTTTTGTAGTGTACCTCATCAATCATCTTTCCATCAACTGTTGTCGCTCCTTTTCCTTTTTTGGTTGACTCAATGTATGTGTCACACACCTTTTGTGCCCAATCTATTTCCGCTTTGTTTGGAGCAAACGCTTCATGAGCAACAGATACCTGATCTGGATGTATGATACTTTTTCCTGTATATCCAAGACTTTTGCCAATAACGCAGTCTTGTCTTAGCCCCTCTCTGTCCTCAAGATCCTGCCAGATTCCGTCAATTGCATATACCCCTGTCGCTTTGGCATCAAGTGGAATTTTTGCTCGAGCATACTTGGCACCCTCTGGCTGCTTTGTGTATTCTATTCCCATGTCGTTTAGGAGATCAAAGACACCAAATACGACGGCAACAACCCGTTTGTTTGCAGAGGCAATCTCATAAGTATTGACCACGCCTTGTGTAGACTCTATAGATGGCATAAGGTAAATTGGCTTGAGCTTGCGCTTTTTTTCAAGCCTTGAGATAATTTTATTTATTTTGTTTAGCTCCTTTGCAGAATTTACCTTCGGTATAACGATTCCATCAAGTCCCTTTCGTACAATTTGTTCCAAATCATCCGGGATTTTGCCCGAGGCTGGAGAGTTTGTCCTCACATAGATATCTGGTGTGTATTGCGAGCGTGATTGTAATGCCACCTTGATCAATTTACGAGCGTTTGCTTTTTCGGCGTCTGGTACTGAGTCCTCTAGATCAAAACAGACAATGTCTGCCTCCAGAGTCTTTGCCTTTTCTAAAAAACGCGGATTATTTCCTGGTACAAACAAAAGGCTGCGAAAAAGCCTTGCCATAAAAAAACTTAGGCGCCTTCTGGTTTCAAGAGTATTTTGCCAAAGAGGCCTTTGCCTGTCAGCATCTTTGTGTGAGCTTCTGCAGCTTGCTCAAAGGAATATGTAGAGTCAACTACTGCTTTGATCTTACCCCTGCCCATCCAATAGAAACCATCTTCCAGCTCGGCCCTTGTTCCTTGTGTGGAACCAAGTATGTTTGTTCCCTTAAAGAAGATGTGTCTTAGGTCTGTTTTTGCGTCATAACCAGTTGTTGCACCGCAGCTAACCAGTGTTGCACCGTATTTGAGTAGTGTCAACTGTGGATTCCAATGGGTCTGACCAATGTGATCAAAACTCACATCGATACCTGGTACACTACCGCTTGTTTTTGCAATTTCTTTTGTAATTTTAAACACCTCTTTACTCCAGTCTTCTTTTCTGTGATCAACTGCATAATCTGCTCCTAGCTTCATACATTTTTCGAGCTTATCACCTGATGCGGTCGCAATGACTGTACAGCCATACAGTTTGGCAATCTGAATTCCAAAGCTTCCAACACCAGAGCCACCTCCCATAACCAGAACGGTTTGGCCAGGTTTTATTTTGGCTCTGCCAACCAGCATATGCCAGGATGTTAGCAGTGTCATTGATGCTGCCGCTGCTTCTTCGTAGCTTACACCCTCTGGAATTTTGATGATATTTACTTCTGGAAGATGGGTGAGCTCAGAAAAAGCGCCCCAGAGAGGACCGGTTTGGAATCCCCAGATAGTTCTTTTTGCACAATCATATTCTCGGCCGTCCGTGCATGCCTTGCAAACTCGGCACGACATGTTTGCATGAGAGACCACTCGGTCTCCAACCTTGACGGTTGTGACATCTTCGCCAATTGCAACGACCTCGCCGGCTGCATCGGAGCCCGAGATGTGAGGTAGTGGTACCGCAACTGGTTGCCCACGCATTCCCCAAATATCGTTATAGTTTAGGGCGGCTGCCTTTACTTTGAAAACAACTTCGGTTGGTTTTGGTTTTGGATCAGATACTTCTTTTACTTTGAGGATTTTTGAATAATTGTCATCTGGTGCATATTGTTCATAAACTACACCTTTCATGAGTTGGATTCCAGATATCCCCTAATTATATTTTATTTGTCATTATCGTCTTTCGATTTTGAAATCTCGTTTTGGTTGTTGTACCGACATTAGAATTTGTTTTAGCTGGTCATCCGTAAGCTGAGATTGGATCTTTCCTTGTGATGCCATTCCGATCAGATAATTTTCAACAAGTGTGGCCAAATCTGGTTTGACCATTCGTACGTTGTTTAACCGAAGTCTTGCCTCTGAGGATAAGAGTTGTTTTAGTACGAGCTCTTTTTGTGCTGCAATCTCGGCTTCTTTTTGAGGGTTAGGTTCGTCTTGATCATGACTCATAGTGTGTCACTATGAATAGATCTTTAGTGTCGGGTTTTGCGTTGCTAGCTCATCTAAAATCTCGGATGCCAGTCTATCAAGTTTTTTCATGCCAGCGTGTGTTACTACTCTGCCTTTTTTTTCGACTTTTTCTACATAACCTAGCTTTTCAAGCTCGTGTATTGCATGCCTGACGATAGAACCACCAGCATCTCTGTGATGAGACAGTGCATAGCCGACTGCCTTTGCTCCACCATACTCTGTTCTCAAATCATTAATTCCAATTGGACCATGAAGGTAGATCTTTCTAAAAACGGAAGCGCATCGCTTGTACCACCAGTCCTTGTCTTGTGGTGGTCTTTGCTTATGAGAACCCGTCTTTACGTACATTGTCCATTCTGGCCTTGCAATATTTTCGTTTTTTAGTATCTCTGCTAGTTTTGATATGAGAATGTCCGCTGGTACATCGTAGACTTTTGCCATGTGAAAGACAAACTTTTGACTCGACTTATAAATCATCTAGTAATGACTTTGCGGTATGTGTGGTTACAAAAGCCACAGGTTATTCGTACTGATTTAAGTGTAGATCTGCCAAGTCTGACTCTTGCGTTTACGCTTGGTGCAATGAACATCTTGCACTTTTTGCAAAAATACATTCTGATTTGGTACGGGAGTGGTATTTTGTATTTCGTACTGATTTTTTTTGCTAGCCTAGCCTGTTTTTGAGCAAGCTCTGGATTTTTTTTAGCGTTAGCAAGTGCTTGATCAATTAGAATTTGTATCCGTTCCAACGCAATTTGTTTTTGGTCAGGTCGCATAAACTTAAAACTAGAAATTCCTTTATAATTAGATCCCAAAAATTCGTTAGTTAATATGCCTGCTCAAGTCTTTTTCTAAAATCAAGATGCGAACAAAGATTTTAAAAATCAGCCCTAAAAGACCACAATCTTCAAAGATAATTCTAGCAGCCAGCCTGATCAGACAGGGAAGGTTAGTTGCATTTCCGACAGAAACCGTTTATGGCCTTGGAGCAAACGCACTAAATCCCTCTGCCGTAAAAAAGATCTTTGAAGCAAAGGGAAGACCTGCTGATAATCCTCTCATTGTGCACATTTATGATGAGGGTGATCTCAAACTTCTTGCTACAGACATTCCAGAAATTACAAAAAAGATCACGGGGCGGTTTTGGCCAGGTCCCATAACTATTGTTTTGAAAAAATCGAGACTTGTTCCCAAAATAACAACAGCTGGCCTTGATACCGTTGCAGTCAGAATGCCAAGGAACAAGATTGCACAGCTTTTGATAAAAGAAGCAGGGGTTCCTATTGCCGCACCATCGGCAAACTTTGCTGGAAGGCCAAGCCCTACGCTTGCCAAGCACGTGCTAGAAGATTTGGGTGGAAGAATCGATATGATCTTAGATGGCGGTCAAACAAATATTGGAATCGAATCTACAGTCATCGATCTTAGTGGAAAAAGACCAATGCTATTGCGTCCAGGGGGAATTACTTTAGAAGAGTTGCAAAAAGTGATAGGTTCAATCGTTCTTCATCCGTTGCTCAGAGGAAGAAAGTCAAAAGCCATTTCGCGTTCACCTGGAATGAAATATAGACATTATTCGCCAGCTGCAAAACTAGTTTTAATCGAGGGCTCAAAACATATTGTGAATAAAAAGATCTCAGAGCTGATCAAGACATACAAAAAACAACAAAAACGTGTTGGTGTAATGACTACTGACAAAGTTTTTTCTCAAAAAGCCGACATGGTAAAGTATGTTGGAAGTAACTTTGGTGAAATTGCCGCAAACTTGTTTAAAGCCCTCAGAGAATTTGATTCAAAGAAAATCGATATCATTTTGGCACAAGGAATCAGCAAGAAGGGGCTTGGCCTTGGCATAATGAATAGACTTGGCAAGGCAGCATACAAGAAAATCGTGATATGAAGGATTTACAGGTGCGGCCGCCGGGATTTGAACCCGGGTAACGGGCTTGGAAGGCCAGCGTACTACCAGGCTATACTACGGCCGCACAAAATTCAAGCCGCTTCTGCCTACATAAAAATGGTTTTTTCATACTCGTACAGAATTCGTGCAATTACAACATGAGCTTCAAGTGATCCTTTGTCTACCTTAAACAACGAATCAATTCTGTTTTTTACAGAATCGGAAAAATGTCCTTTCTGAAATCCACCGACAACAAGGCAAGAATCGACGCTAACAGCATTTGCAACGTCTGAATAGCTGCTCTGCATTCCCTTACTGGACAAACCAATTACCTTTTCTGGTTTTATTTTATCGATCAGTGCAGAAAACGTCATCTCCTTTAACTCAAGTAACTTTTTTGAACCTGCTTTGATTGTTTTTTCAGAGTACAACTTTTCAATCAGACCGACAAACCTATGGTAGGATTTTGGTAGTCGTACCCCTTTTCCTACAGATATTACCTTATCGTCAATTGTGTGAACGTATACTGTAAGCTTGTCTTCCTCATACAATGGTATAGTACAGGCTTCAAGCAAACAAAAATGTACTATATCTGGTCTTCCCCTTTTGAATTCATTTTTGATACCCTTCATTGCAGAAAAATGCCACGAGTTATCAAGTAGAACCTGTGAGGGTTTTTTGTCCATTTTCTCACAATAAGAGACCACAGAATTGTGTGATTGGAGATCCTTTGGGACCAGTTCCAATGAGGATTCTGCAATTACTAGTGAGAGCATCAGCCTGCAGAGCTGCTTGATTGTATTTGTCTTTTGAGCTCTTCCCAGCCTGCCTTGTACGAGTTGTCGGTTCTGATGAGTCCTGCATCACATGTATAGCTTGCAAGCCTTTCTCTTACGAATTTGTCACCGGCAATTGTGACTTGGGATTCTGGAAAGTCTTGTTCGATTGCACAAGTGCCTTCTATCCTGTCATATTGACGGTACCATGTGAAAAACTCGATTTTTGATTCGTTTTGCCTGTAAAACTCGTATGCTACTTTGATGAATTCGGCTTGATCAACCTCGCTTCCTTTTACGAGATCTGAGGTACTCCAGCTGATTTCAAAGATGGCGATTTTTTTGTTAGGTACCATCTCAAGCATTTTTTTGAGGTCAGCCTCTGCTTGCTGTGGTGTTTTTGAAATATCATTTATCCTGTCCACTGGTAGATATGTAAATGCCACAAAATCCCCAAGCTCGCTAAATTCCATTACATAGTGTTCGAGGTTTTTGTTCAGGACGTTGTTTAATGAAAAGGCGTTGCCTATTTTGATATCAGGATGTTTCTGCTTTAGTTCTGTGTAAACATTTTGGAAAAATTCTTTGTAAAGCCCCACCGATCCCTCTTCATCATCAAAGTAAGAGTCTAGCTGGCCACCAATTATGACCGAATCTATGATGCCGTATCTTGATATGATAGCATCAATTGTTTTTACTGTTTTTTGTTCAAGACTTGTTCCAAATCCAGGTAGGCCCATCCACTCAGGGTACGGACCAACAATTCTGCCATTAATGATGGAAAAATAAAGCGTTACTTTGAGGTTGTTGTTCTTATTGAGGCTCATCAAGATATCAGTATCGCGCCAGTTGTACTGGTCTTGTTGGGGCTCGATGTGATCCCAAAACAAGTACAAATTGTTCCTTCCAGCCCCCCTTGTTGACGCTTCTGCATATGCATCCTTTAGTTGTTCTAAAGTGACTGCTCGGCTAGGGGTATTTACTATGATTCCAAGCTTTTCATTTTGTGTTACTTGTGGTGCTGGTGTTGGTGTGTTTGGCAACAACCCCAAAATAGCAACAGCAATCGCTATGGCTGCTCCAATGGCTACAAAAATTTTCTTTTCCACAAGTTTGCCAGTAAAAATTGAGAATAAAAAGAGTTATGATTGACTTATCCCGAAGTACATCCGGAGAATCCGCATTCGATGCAGATGCTACATCCTTCAACAAAGACAAGATTGTTTTTGCATGAAGGACAGAGCATATCTTCTCTTACTTCCTCGATTTTACTTTCCTTTAGTGGTTCTTCAGGAATTTTGAGTGCAAGTGCGTTGTTGACTTGGGTTCTTATGTAATTATTTTTGATGTTTTTGGCAATGAATTCTCGTAAATAATCACTTGGAAGAACCTCAAAGGTCTTTTCTGCATTTTCGCTTGTCATATGGAGCACTTGAGTGTGTCGTGAGCCGTCACGATATACTGTGATTCCTTTTAGTCCAAGCTCGTGTGCCAACAGATATGCTGCCTTGACATCATCAGACTGGACATCGTGTGGCATGTTGATTGTTTTTGCAATTGCATTTCCGATCCACTCCTGCCACACTGCTTGTGCCATCAGGTGGTCAGACCAGTGTATGTCCATTGCGGTAACAAAGATGTTTTGAATCCATTCAGGGATTTCAGGCAATCCTCTTACCGAACCATAGTTGTCTGCGATCTTTGCCAAGATTTCGTCACTGTAAAGGCCATTTTCTCGGAGGACTTGCTCAAAGATTTTGTTTGTGTAAAAGAACCTGCCAACGGTTACGCGTTTTTCAAACACTAGTGCAAATGTTGGTTCCATTCCATTTGTGCAGTCTGCAATCATAGAAAGTGTTCCAGTTGGGGCTACCGTAGTAGTCAGAACATTTCGTATTCCGTACTTTTGAATCTTGGAGATTAGTGCATCCCAGTCATAATAGTGCTCACCTTTTGGCTTTTCATAGTATCCTGCTACTGGAATCTTGCCTTCCGGATATTCTGTCTTTGAGCACAGATCAAACTCACCTCTTGAGCGTGCAAGAGCAACACTTTCTTCCATGGAATAATATGTCAAAGCTTCGGCCAGCTTTGCTTGAAACTCGTATCCTTCCTTAGAGTCGTATGGAATTCTAAGCTTGTACAAGAGATCTGCTACGCCCATAACCCCCAGTCCGATCCTTCTTGACTCTTTTGATGCCTTGTCAATTTCTGGAACAGGATAATAGTTCATGTCAATTATGTTGTCTAGGTATCGCGTTGTTTTGCGAATTGTTTCTTCATATCTTTGCCAGTCAAACTCAAATTGTCCATCTGCTTTTCTTTTTACAAGATTTGCCAAGTTGATCGAGCCTAGGTTACATGACTCGTATGGATACAAGCTCTGCTCGCCGCAAGGGTTGGTGGCCCGCAGGGGCATACCCCTCGCCCTAGCAAAGACATTGTATTTGTTGATGTTATCAAAGAAGATCAGCCCCGGTTCTGCGCTCCTCCATGCTGACATTGCAATAAGATCAATTAGCTGGTGTGCATTGACTTCGCGTATTGGAGTTTTGTCGCGAGGGCTACGAAGTGTATACTTGCCGTCTGTGCTGTCAACAAGTGCTGACCAAAAGTCCTCCCAGATTCCAACGCTTACATTAAAGTTTTCAAGAATTCCAGGTTGTGTCTTGTTTGTGATGAATCTTTCAATGTCTGGGTGCCAGACCTCCAGTATTCCCATGTTTGCACCGCGTCTTTTTCCTCCTTGTTTTACTACCTCTGTTACCGTGTTTATTATGTTCATAAAGGAGACAGGTCCTGATGCTACTCCCGAGGTGGAAGCAACAATGTCTCCTTCGTGTCTAAGGTCAGAATAGTTGATCCCTACTCCTCCTCCAGACTTGAAGATGAGTGCAGCATCCGATGTCGACTTCATGATATCGCTCATATCATCAGGCATACCAAGCACAAAGCAGGCAGACAGCTGTCCTAGGCGTGCACCCGCGTTCATCATTGTGGGCGAGTTCGGCAAAAAGTCCTGTTCTGTCATGAGTTCGTAATATTCTTGGATTCGTTCTGAATAGTGATCAAATTTCTTTGCAGCAACCAGAGTTAGAACCTCTTTGAAGCTCTTTTTCATTTGTCCGCGTTTTGCCAAGTAGATGTAATGGTTGATGAGTCCTCTGAAGTGATATTTGTTCAGATAATAGCTTCCTATTTTGAATTTGTATTCAAAGTCATCCAGCTTGTTCAGATATCGTCTGGCTTCCTCGATGTCTTGTTGTATATTTCCTTCCTTTGAATAAAGTTCTGTGTCATAGAGAAGGTCTCCGATGCCAACAAGTATTGCGACTCGCTCGAACATTTGACTTGGGCTTTCGATGATTTCGTTTTTGTTGTTTCGCAAAAGATATCTTGATGCAAGAACTCTAAGGCAGTTCAAATCAAATACTTTTGCAACCGCATCCAAAGACTTTGTATTTAGTACCTTCATTTTGTCTTCGCGTAATTTTCGGCGTTCGTGTCTGTACAGTATATAGGATTTGGCGATCTCACCGTATCCTTTTTCAATTAGGGTGGATTCGACCATGTCTTGTACGTCCTCAACGCTTGGAGGACTTGCAGCAGAAAATCCCTGCTCAAGCAGCTTGGTCAAAACGCCGCTTGTTAAATCCTCGGCTATTTTCCTGTCAGGTTTGCCGTTGGCCACCAATGCTTTGTAGATAGCGTTGGTGATCTTTTCCTTATTGAAATTGGTAATTCGGCCATCTCTTTTTTTCACATCGACGATCGAACTTTCTATTTGAGAAAAATCTGTTGTCATAATGTCTCCCCTCACTAGGTAACATCGAATATGATATAATCTTGACTGACAAAGATTTCAGATTTTAGCTCAACAATGTTTACACCATTCCAAGAAATTTCGCAAAGGTCGTTCCTAAGAGGAATTGCGAATTCAGCGATTTTTACAGGTGATTTTTTTTTCCAACAAGTATTAATTTTTATTTCACGAAAATAGACGTTGCGAATTTCAGAGTTAACTAATGATGTAGGGGGATTTGCAGACAGGACATTTGTCAAAGAGTTTTTCGTCCTTAAAACCACAGTTTCCGCAGATCGGGACTTCCTTAGTTGGTCTAAACGAGCCTACTAGATCGCCTGCCTTTTCTACTGCCTTTTTTATATCCTCGACCTTAGAATCCTTCTCAAACTTGAGTTTGACTAAAAGGCCACCGTTTAGGAGTTTTGAGATCTTGTTTGCTTCGACGATCTTTTCGGCCTTTGCGTTCATGGAATCAATTTCGGATGCAGCAAGGACTACCCCTTCAGAGTAGGTTTCACCCTCAAGGGATTTTAGTACTGACATTTTACCATATTTTTCTCCGTCAAGGGCGCCAAATCGGCTTGTTCCATCGGACTCGGTCATTGCTACAATTACGACATCACCCATTTCTTTGCCCTTCTTTTCGGCAACATCTACAGCAGTTTGAATTACTTTGTAGATTACATCTCGTCCTTCCTTGTCATCAGAGTAACCAAGTATGTTGAACACTGCCTCTTTGAGGCCTATGAGGTTCAATACAAGACAGACCGAACTTCGCTGCATGTATTGGGTATTTGCTGCCAAGACTGGATTAAGTCCTCTTCTTGTGAGATCAGAGATGTCCTTTTTGCGAAGTGACATTGCTGCAAGTGCTGGCTTCATTAATAATGCGAGCCTTGCCCGGAAGTAAGTCTCATCTTTGTTTGACTCAAAGGCAAGTCTTGGAAGATTGATTGTTAATGATTGCAGATTAATTGAAGAGGTGCTATTCTTACCTTTAATTCGTACAATGCCGCTGTATGATGTCTCGTCTTTTGAGAACAGTACCTTACCCCCAATGGAAATAATTTCGGCAACGGCTCCTGAGACATCAGATATTTTGCCCCCACTATGGTCTATTATTAGTCCTATTTGTGGAACTGGGGTCATTTTGACATAGTTTTTGTATGCATTAAGGATCGTTTGAACCACCTTTGGTTCTGAACCAAGCTGAATCCTAAATGAAAGCAGGGTTGGTTCCTTCGTATATTTGGACACAATGGATGAGGTCGAAAAGGCTCCTACCAGCTTTTCCTCAAGTTCTGCAGCGTTTTTTGCGTGTTTTGAGCAAAGTTGTACTAATCCGTCCAAGATGATTTCTTTTGAGGCTTCCTTGGATGCCAAGGAAATGATCATAGACAAAGACGACATTAGGTTATCGAGGGTTTTGATTGTAGGTAAGCGGCTTACGCCTAGATACTTGCCTTTTAAGTCGATTCCGTCCTCGATTACCTCCTTTACGTTAAAGAATATCGTATCTGGCAAAAGCGACCAGATTCCTGGGTTTGAGATATGAATATCGCCAGAAAGGTGTGAATCTGCAACGTCCTTTGGAAGGGTATTAAGTAGAAGGTTTTCTGCAAATACGGTCTGCCCCGCCTTAAAAAACAGGCCTTGGGCGCCGTTATCGATGTTATCTACGTTTGTGAGCATCTCCTGAACGTCAAATACAGGCATGCCTAGCCTTGCAAGCTTGTTCCTATACTCTTCGTGACCATGTTCAAGTAGAACCGAGTTTACCATCTCGCGAATAAGTGAGCCTGTCAGGTATGTCGTTTGGTACTTGTAGATACGATTTTCTACCTCTTCTGTAATTTTTTGTGCTAGTTCTAATGGGAGGCTTCCTTCCCGTACCAAGGACTGGATGATTTTATGAGAGTTGAACTCCTCGATCGACTCGTGTGAGGTTCTTACATACATCTTGCCCGACTCAATGATAGAGCGTTCCTCGATCTGCCTCGCAAGACTTAGTACTAATTTACCGAGATTGGTAATTGTGTAACGCCTCTCAGACTTGTTTAGTGCCACAAGGGATTGTCTTAATAGCTTTCTTAAGTGATATGCAAATTTGCCACTTTCTTTTTTGGATTTGAATCCTGCCAGTGACTTGAGCTCAGAGTAAGTAAGGGGGCCTTTTGAATTTAAAATTCGTAAAATATCAATTCTGTTCGGACTTGCCATGACAGAAAAGATCATTCTTACGCGTTTTGATGTGGATTGGAGGATGCCACCGCTTTTCTTTGGATCAACTGTGCCAGTGGCTACTTCCATACTCATGCATATGCCTATAGATCAGGAGTAAATAAGATTTATGACGTGATCAAAAACAACATTCTTGATCAAGACTTCTCTACTCCTATGGAAAACTCTGATGTAGAGAGGGTCTGACCACAGGAAGGACACTTGTTATTGTAGTGTTTTATCACGTCTTTGATCGATTTGAGCATTTTCATGTTGGATATCTTTGCTCCACACTTTCCGCAGATCACATCAACTGACAATGAAATTGAAATTTTTTTGAAATTATTAAAAATCTTTTTTGAAATTTGTTAATTAATCACTAAATTTGATTTACTGTTTTTCCAAAATAATTCCGCGATCGTCATAGCCAACAATTTTGACTTTTGAGCCTATTGGTAAAAGGTTTGGAGAATCGATCCCGCCCAAAAAGCCAGAAATACGGAGATCATAATTATTAATTTTCATCACAACCCATGCATATGGGATATATTTTTCAAAACCTGCTGGCGGAACGGTAATTATTGTGTAGGTAGCGACTGTTCCCACACCATCCAAAAGCTTGTTTTCAAATTCCTTGTGTCCACATTTTTGGCAGAAATATACCGTAGCTAGGTGTAGATTTCCACACTTTGTGCACCTTTTTGTAAGAACCCTGCCTGATTTGACTGCCTCTATGAACTCTTGCTTCATTGACAAGGTCTTACACGCTTTTGAATATGTGTACAGCACAACTTGCCCCTGTTGCGCCAAAATTGTGAGTCAGACCAATATGTGCGTCCTTTATCGTTCGCTCTCCCGCCTTTCCTGTTAATTGTTCGAAAACCTCAACGACTTGTCCAACCCCAGTTGCACCAATTGGGTGGCCCTTTGCTTTCAGTCCACCAGATGGGTTGATTGAGATATCACCTTTTAATGCAGTCCTTCCTTCCCTGACTGCTTGTATGCCATGACCCTTTTCAAAAAATCCAAGATCCTCCGTATCAACTATTTCTGCAATTGTAAAGCAATCATGAACCTCTGCGAAATCTATATCCTTTGGTGTAAGTCCTGCCATTTTGTATGCAGCTTCTGCAGCAATCTTTGTACTTGGAATTGTAGTCATTTGTTCTCTGCCTTGTAGGGTAGCAGGTGACCCACCCCTACCCGATCCAATCACTTGGATGTAATTCCTCGAGTGTGCTTTTGCAAACTTTTCATTACATAATATGACTGCGCTTGCTCCGTCAGAAAATGGACAACAGTCATACAGCTTCAGGGGGCTTGCCACCACTGCGGATTTCATTACGTCATCAACTGTTATCTTTTTTCTGAGATGAGCTTTTGGATTCAAAAATCCGTTTTGATGGTTCTTTACTGCAACTAGTGCCAAGTCTTCTTCTGTTGCCTTAAATTCTGTCAGATATGCTCTTGCCATAGATGCAAAAAGACCTGGGAATGATGCCCCTGCACCACCCTCGTAAAAGAAATCAGAACAATATGAAAAGTACGTTGTTGTCCACTCTGTTCCAGTATGAGTTACCTTTTCTACTCCTGCTACCAGAACTGCGTCATAAAATCCTGCCGCAACGTTTGCAAACGCTTCTCTAAATGAAACTGAACCACTTCCACATGCAGACTCGATGGATAGTGAGGGCCTCTCAGGGATACCAAGATTGCTCATGACCACTGGGCCTAGGTGGACCTGCTTATCTGCAATACCGAAAACATTTGAGATATATCCTGCTTGGATCTCCTTTGGATCTATTCCTGCACTTTCTATTGCACCAACCGATGCCTGAATTGTAATATCAGTGATGCTATCTTCTAATTTTCCGTATTTGGTGCTACCAGCACCAAGAACACAAACCTTTTCCACAACAGTCCCTGACCAAGTCCATATAAAAATTCTTCAACGAATAATCATGTTAGTGAAAAATACAATCAGGACAGTTTTAGTGGAAACGACAGCTCGGAATACAATCAAAATTACACAAAAACGTATCAATTTATTGCGAGCCGAAATTCGGCAATATTTTGATAAGAACGGCTACCTTTCATGGTCTGAAAGTAAAAGAAAGTATATTATTTTAGGCTCAAACGAGCCGAAGAATGGACTCGTACTCTGTCCAAACTGCAAAGTCGGAAAGCTGATGGTAATTAGATCAAGAAAAACCAAAAAACGATTCATGGGATGTTCAAATTATTATAATGGTTGCAAAGCATCATCGCCATTAGTACAGAAAGCAATGTTGTATGCAACAAAAACACCATGTGGTCTTTGTGGATGGCCCCATGTACTTTTTAGATATTCAAGAAGACAAAAATGGATACGACAGTGCGCTTACATCAACTGCCCAAGCAGAAGACCTAAGATCTAAGAGAGTAAACGTCTGTTCTCCTGTTTTGTAAAAGTGGTAAAGTCTTTCTTGTCTCCCTTATTTTATTTAATGAAATTTCTACAAATCCGATTCCTTGCTTTTTTTTCATGTCAAGCAAGATTTTCCCATATGGATCAACTACAAGACTCCTCCCACAGTAGATATTCCCTACCTGATCGGGAGCAACTACATAACAACCGTTTTCAATCGCGCGCGTTTTATTTACTACAACCCAATGTTCTTCTTTCATTGGACCACGCACCCAAGCCGAAGGTACAATCAAGATTTCAGAGCCTGAAGAGGCAAGAAGTCGAGACATCTCTGGAAATCTTAGATCATAGCATATGAGCATGCCTATTTTACCAAGATCTGTCTTGGTGGGCTGGGAAATTTTAGAGCCAGCCATGAATTTTGTCGATTCTTTAAATCCAAGGGCGTCATAGAGATGAATTTTTCTATATGTAGAAACTATTTTGCCAGATCGGTCAATTAGAAATGAAGTGTCGTATACTCTGTCTTTTCTGTTGCTTTTTTCATAAAATGTGCCTATCACTTGAATCGAGTTTTTCTTTGCAGCTTTGGTTATTGAGCTAACAAAATTATCGTCAATTGTTTCAGCAAGTGCAGCCAGTTCTCTTGGTGTTTGTTTTGAATTTGTATAAAACATCATAAACTCTGGAAATGCACAGAGCTTAGCTCCCTTGTCTGCGGCTTGCTGGATAAAATCAAGAATTTTTTTTAAATTAACATCTTTTTTTGTTGATGCACAAAACTGCACAACTGCAATTTTTGTCATGCATTAACTAAAAAGAATGTAAATAAAAAGACTGACACTCTACAGAGGATTTCCTGCTTGGTACCAGTTTTCTTTTGGATTTTCCTCAAAAACAACAATAACATGTGCTTCTTTTGTTTTTAGGATCTCAACTGCTGATTTTGTTATAGCTTTTGCAAACTCTTCTTTTTGTTGTTGGGTTCTGCCAGGGTACAGAGATACTGTGATTAGTGGCATGACAATTTCTCTTGAATGCTCGATTTATGCGTATGTGGTTAGTAGTCTCCTTTCCATCCATATCTGGAGCCATATCTTGAGCCATACATGAATTCTGAGCTGTGTGTTTTTTTGTACAGATATCCTGTTGCAAGTCCAATTACAAATCCACCAATGTGTGCAAGATACGCTACTCCCCCAGCGCCAAACCCAAATCCACCAATTAGAAGTGGAATTATGTTCTGAAAGATAAGCCAGAATGGCAA
>CAZLSK010000025.1:8298-14972 GCA_964562075.1 uncultured Candidatus Nitrosotenuis sp. | reverse complement strand
TTGCAAGCTCTGTCAGCTTTGTTCCGAATCTAGCTGCGTTTACGTCGCATGAATCTACATACGATACTGCCGCATGTAGTTTTTTGATTACTTTGGCCATAGCTATTGCTTCAAGATGGTTTAGCTGATGCCTTTTGACATGATCATCAATCTGTCTTGGCGATATTTTGAAGGCAACATAATCATCGGCAAGAGCAGTGATTTTTTTGTACAGTCTTTGTCTTGCCGCCGGTGTCAGTTTTTTAGAGTCGCGGACACCAAGTTCTGCCAATTTTTTTATCTTTGATTTTTCTATGCTTACTCCAGCAACAACAAGAGGTCCAAGCATTGAACCCCTTCCTGCCTCATCTACTCCGCAGATAATCAACACATTCCAGAATAGATCAATGTATTAAACCAATAGAGAATTAGAAAAACTAACCAAAGGATGCAACTCAATGACCAAATGATTACAATAACGGAGGGAAAGACAAAGATAACTGTCCCGCAAGACTCTCTTAAAAATAAAGTTCCACCGCGTGAGCCTGCGTTTTTTAATCCGCGTGCCAAGCTAAGCAGGGATTTTTCCATTATAGCATATTCGGCATTTTTGAAAAATTTCGAAGGACAAAAAATCTTCTTAGATGGTCTCTCAGGTCTTGGCGCTCGCGGTCTGCGTGTTGCAAACGAGCTTGACAGTGTCCAAGTTTTTGTAAATGACCTAAACCCAAGCGCACTTGAATTATCAAAAAAATCTGCTGCCATCAACGGTCTTGGCAATTATCAGATCTCAGAAAACGAGATCTGTAGGTTTTTTAGCGGTTTTTCAAAGCGTGGATACCGGGGCACAATAGTAGACGTTGATCCTTTTGGCTCACCTGTAAAGTATCTTGATTGTGCCATACGCGCTACGGTTCATAAAGGATTACTATCAGTTACCGCAACCGACCTGCAGGTATTACACGGCCTGTTCAAGGATGCGTGTAAGAAAAAGTACTATGGAGTTCCTGTCAAGACGACCTACTCAAACGAGATTGCGACAAGACTCATTGTCGGTTGCATAAACATGGTTGCAGCAAGACTCGATGTTGAGGTAACGCCGATCTTTGTTGAAACCAACCAGCACTATTATCGTGTATATCTGAGAGTGCTAAACAAGTCAGATACGCGCAACACAATTGGTTACATCGTGCACTGCAGGGCTTGTGGAAACCGTCATGCAGCAAGCGAGCCGGGTTTCAGCTGTGATCTTTGCGGTTCCAACGTAGAGGTGGCAGGCCCTCTATGGATCGAAAAATTGTTTGAGAAAGAGTTTGTCGAGTTGATGCAAATCGAGGCTTCTAATTTTTCTGTGGATAAAAAATGCGCAACGACCATACAAAAATGCACACTTGAAGCAGACATGCCAGCCTGCTACTATACCCTTGATGAGATTGCCTCAATGAACAGATCCTCACCACCATCGCTAGAGCGTGCAATAAGAAAAATTGCGGAAGGCGGATTTTCTGCAAGCCCGACGTCATTTAATCCGACAGGGTTTAGGACCGATTGCAAGATAAACAAGATAAAGGAACTACTGCACTAAAGGCCATAACCAAGACAGATAAAATACATCTCGCTGCTTGGTTTTCTTGAGGCGTTTGGCTTTTTTAGATGAACTCTGGCAAATTTTTTCTTCAGATAGTCACGGAATTCCATAGAGTACTCACCATCAAATACTTTGAATACGGCATTTCCTTTTGGTGCAAGCACTTTGTCCATTATTTTCGAGCAGGAATAGTTCAGCGAGATTTGTTTTGCATGATCCATTGACCAGTGGCCGGTGATTTGCGGAGAGACATCGCAAATGACTGCGTTTGCCCTAGCTCCCAGATATTCGAGAATTTCGTCTGCAACAGATTCGTCCTCAACACTTCCTTTGATAAAATGGGTGCCAGAGATTTCGTCCATGTAAGCAGTATCAACACCGACTACCTTACCACGGTTACCTACAAGCTTGACTGCAGCCTGAGTCCAACCGCCAGGTGAACACCCCAAGTCGACGACGTAAAACCCAGGTCCAATTATTCGGTAGGAATTGTTTAACTCGAGCAGTTTGTATGTTGCCCTACTTCGATATCCTTGCTCCTTTGCAAGCTTTCTATAATGATCACGTTTTGCGTCGAGTAGTTTCATTCTTCTTTCTTTTTCTTTGGTTTTGAGAGCTCCGCAATGACCCAGTCCTCAATCCACTGGCAGGTCCTTGGACTGACCTCGCCATCGAGGCTGCACTTTTGCTCAACTGGACAGACAAGACATGGACCATTCTCAATTGAGGCGGTGCTGACTGGTGTCTTTTTTATTTTCAGAACATAGGTCCATCTTTTGTTTTCAAGAATTTTTTCACGCGTGATTATTCCCATTCTTTCAAGCTTTAATGCCAGCCTTGAGCCGTCCCTGCTTGAAAGCTTGAACTTTTTCCACAGCTCGCTTTGGACGATTCCGTCCTCATAATTTGCCAAAAACAAACAAACGCGGTTTGTGAGCTTTTCCATGTCGACTTTTTCGATCTGAAAGTTTTCGATTTCTTCGTCTGTTAGCTGCTCTTCCAGCTCTTCTTCTAGCGTTTTTTCAGGCACCTCTTTTGCCTTTTTTTCTTTTTTCTTTTCTTCCTTCTTTTCTTCTTTTGCTGCCTTCTTTTCTTTAGTTTTCTTTTCTTTTTTTGTTTCCTTTAGTGACTTCTTTTCTTCTTTCTTCTTTTCCTCTTTTGCTGCTTTCTTTTCTTTTTTTGTCTCTATAGATTCTACTGCGGATTTCTTTGGGCGACCCATCTTACTCACGTGTACTAAGAGATACTCCAGCTGGTTTCAATATATAACATGGCATTGGTTGGTTATCTTACTGTGAACTTTTGGTTCGTACTGAGGAACCTGTCTCCATTTTGGTCAAACAATTGCACCTCAAGCAGATACTGGCCCGCCTCAAGTCTTTCAGAAAATTTGTCACCCACTGGAAGGGATCCACTTGAGTCATAACACTGATCAAAGAATGCGCCTTGCTTGACTGCCTTTCTTTGAGCCGATGATACATCGTAGATTGTCATGTAAAGATCGCCGCAGCTAAAAGCAGGATCTCTGACGGAAACTTGTGCAGAGATTGCATCGGAGCTAGAGTATTCGTTTTGAAGCTGGGTTATTTCAATTGAGGTCAATTGTGTCTGAGGCGACTCAAAACCTCTATTGGGTTCCTGTAGAGCTAGTGAGAGTACTGCACCACCATAGATAAATGAAAATACAATTGGAATTACAAATACTGCGATTGTCACGCCCGAAGCTGCCAACGTTTTTTCTTAGGTGCCAAGTATCCTTATAACTTTTGGCAAGAGTCGGGCGTAAAATTGTGTCGAATAAGTTAAATCGCTGCCATCCAAATAGGCGCTAGATGCGATTACGAAAATTTCGAGTTAGGGCATACAGGTGCATTCACGACTCTGGCGAAATCAAGGTCGGAGACTTAGCTGCATTTGTTGGAAGAAACGAAAGCGGCAAGACCACTATTTTGCAAGCGCTAACGCTGCTTAACAAGGAAGAGCACGTCAGCGAGTTAGACCTCTGCGATGAGATGACAGAGGAGCTAAAGTCAGAAGTTACACTTGTTGAAGGTGAGTTTGCCCTCGGTTTGGCTGAGACGAGGCTCATAAAGGAAAGGTTTCCTCACCTGCCGGAGATTACAACGCTTAGGATTTTTAGGACAAACAGAAACCCAAAGGTACAGTACGATTTTGGAGCAATAAAGATAAGCGATGAAAGGAGCAAAACACTAAACTCTTGGGAAAACTATACCGAGAAGATTCTTGATTTTATCTCGACTATTCCAAACCACATTAGAATTCAATTTGATACCAAGTTCTTTGAAGGTCCCCCTCCAGCTGACAAGGAGACATATCTTAGAGAGATGACAGAGTTTAACAATTCATTGCAGGTCTTGGCAGCAGACGAGCCACAGATTCTGACAGAGTGGTCTAGGTACTACCAGCAGGCAGAAAAGACATTTGATGAACTCTTAATTGGCACTACCGAAAGAACTGCCCTTGAGAATTTTGTTTTGGAAAATTTGCATCCCAGGTTTGTATATTTTTCTGACTACAAAAAAATTTACGGAAACATAAATCTGGACGAGTATGTAAAAGAGACAAAAAGGCCAGAAGGACTTGCCTACACTGAAGAGTTTGACAAAGCAGAAACAGTAAGGAACCTCTTTTACTTGGCAGAACTTGATACTGACAAGCTCGAAGAATACAAACACAGTCCACCAAAACTCATCAAGTTACTAAACACTGCAAGCAGAAGACTCACAGACAGGCTGAACCCCGCCTGGAAGGGGGATCCAATCCACGTAGACCTGAGGTACAACCCAGGTAACATAATGAGTGTAGTGATATCTGATGTGCACAAGGATGGAACCGTTACCAACACAGGTCTCCTTAGCAGAAGAGCAGAAGGATTCAAATGGACATTTTCCTTTATTGTAAACTTTGCTGCAGAGACTCAGCGCGCCGAGCTAAAAGAGGCAATACTGCTGCTTGACGAACCTGCACGAAACCTGCATCCAGCCCAACAAATGGGCATCTCAGACCTTCTCAAAAATCTCGCGGGATCAAACCAAGTTCTTTATGCCACTCATTCGCCGTTTATGATATTTGATTACACGCCAGGAAACCTACTAGTAGTTGAGCTTGACAAGAGGAGACACCTAAGTCGCATCTACTACGATTACTGGAATGCAGATGATCAAACACTCATTCCAATACTGTATGGATTATCAAAAGGTCTTGTCGAGTCGATTGTTGATAGGGAGATTGGCACCAATTCAAGGCCAGTCATAATTGTTGAGACAATGTCGGATGCGATGTATCTTAATGCCTTTGACAAGTTCTTAGAGGATCCGAACATTTCCATGAATCCATTAAACGTTGTTGCCTCATTTAGCAAGGACTCGGTGCTACCCCTCGCAATATTTTACCGAAATCACGGACACAACGTCTTTGTGATGCTTGATAACACCAACCAGTCAAAAAGAATTGCAGAGCTTCTAAAGGCAAACGAGTTTACCGACATGCAGATAATTTTCCTAGAACATGGTGGAAAATCAATAGAGTCCATGGAGGATCTCATTGTTGCAGATGACTATCTGCACGCAGTAAACCAGACTTATGAGATCAAGCTAAGAAAGGAAGGCTTTCGAAATATCACAAAAGAAGAGGTTCTTGCTAAAAACAAAAAGGGAATAGTTGAGAACCTAAGAATTCTCTGGGCTGATCACAAAGAGGAGGGCTGGAATGAGTTCGACGTTGAAGAAATAGCTCGATACATTTGTGAAAAGATAGCACTCAAGGAGGCAGACTTTTTGTCCGACAAGACAAAGGACCAATTCAGAGGACTGTACAGGCTGATTGCTGAAAGAATCAGACAGCACCAAAACATCACCGCTCAGGTTGGACTGAGCAAGTACCAAAGAGCCAAGTCTCGCTAAGTTGTTAATGTATTTTACTTCTGAATAATCCCTAACTTTCAAAAAGGGTAAGTAAATAATGTTCGTCAAAGAAGGAGGGGTGATTGTGAGTTACACAAAGCTAGCAATACTTGGAATTGTTATTTTTTCGCTAGTCAGCATTGCGTATCAGGGCTCAGCTGTTTTTGCAGAAACTGTTTCAAAGAGCACCAGCTTTGAAAAGACCACTCTCATCGAATATACCAACAATGAGGATGTGCCAATCAAGTCCGTCAGAATGTGGCTTTCAAAAGACGCAGGTGACTTTAAGTCATTTAAGACTGAAAAGGGATGGACGGGCATCAAAACAGAGCAAGGATTACTCATCTTCACGTCTGATGAACCACTAGCACCAGGCCAATCAGTAAAATTTGGCATAAAAACCGAAATTGCAAGTCCGAGTGTAAACTGGAGAACGCTGGACGCAGGTGGCAACGAGCTTACTATTGGAAGGACAGAAGCAACAAAGCAATCAACACAGCCACCTACTCAGCAACCAACACAACAACCAGACAACACGCAGAAACCACCAGCTACAAATTTCGATAATGCGGCATTTAGAATAATTCCTGAATCGCCAAAGACTGGCGATAGCATTAGAGTGATGGGAGAGGGCTTTCCTCCAAATACGCAGCTTGACTTTTACATAGACAGTGACAGACTGGAAGGCCTTACAACAGACAGTTCTGGAAATGTCGTCGGCAGAACAAAAATTCCACTTAGCAAAGAAGCAGGAAGAGTCGAGTTTTCTTTATCTGACAGCCAAGGACACAAAAAATCCATCAGCTTACGAATAGAGTCAAAAGAAGCCTCAGAGCTCCCCGCTGGTGAAAGTCGTCTTACAATAACTCAAATTTCTGAGATAGTTTCCCCCGGTGACACTGCGCGTGTTAGTGGAACTGGAAAGCCTGGAACCACGGTTGCAATCAGCTACAAAGATGCAACTGGCGTCAAGATTCAAGAGGCAGCAGTTTCGGTTGATGCACAGGGAAACTGGTCCTATGAGAGGATCATACCACCAGACGCCGAGCTTGGGACGCGAGTTGTGGAATTCACTGACGGCACACACAAGATTACAAAAACACTTAGCGTTTCCATCTTAAAGTCAATCCACATAACATCGTCAGCAATAAGATATGAGCCTGGCGAGACACTGTTTGTTAACG
>CAZLSK010000025.1:0-8288 GCA_964562075.1 uncultured Candidatus Nitrosotenuis sp. | reverse complement strand
CGCCGCCGCCCTTGACCAGCCAGTTGAGATCGTAATAAAAGACCCAATTGGAAAGGAAATATTTTTTGATGTTTTGAAAATGAACGGGACGGGAACAATTAACTTTGAGTTCCCTACCTCGCAGACTTCACTTCAAGGAACTTATGTAATCCTGATGACCCAAGGTGATGACACAGCAATTTTGCGAGTAGGTCTTGGAGAGCTTCCAAGCGAACAAATTGTTGCAAAGTTTGGCAAGCTCAACCATTCAACTACGGAAAAGGCAGAGCTGACAATACAAGGTCCTGCAAAAGCAGTTGTTTCAATTTTGGTAATTGACCCTGGTGACAAGGCCATCATAACTGACAGTATCACCTTGGGGGCGGAAGGCACCAAAGTTTACGAGATTGATTTAGCTGGCTTCAAGTCTGGTGTCTACACCGTTGTCCTAAAACACCTCAAATCCCAAATTGAGGAGGTGTTTGCAGTAGGCCTTCAACATGGTTCCGGAGCAATCACGATGCAATCAACAAAGCAAACGTACGCTCTTGGAGATCCGGTGCTCATTTTAGGCACAACAAATCCAAACGTACTTCTCACATTGCAGATGATTGATCCTGATGGTGATATCATAAAGCACAAAGAGGTCTTTACAGACAAAGAAGGTAAGTTTTCAGATGGTACATTCAGAATCCCAATTGATGCAAAACAAGGAACTTGGATAATCAAAGCAACCAGCGGACCAAACCTTGCAGAAACGCCTCTAAAGGTTGTTGGAACAATATCGCAGGCATTTGTGGTGAGTGTAGACAAGGATGTTGCCTATCGTTCTGGCGACACCATGACGATAAGTGGCACAAATGCTGGCAAGACACAAAGTGCCATCATCACAATACAAGATTCAACTGATAAAGAGATTCAAGAACTAACCGTATTCACAACCGAGACTGGGAGCTTCCAGTCAATTTGGATCGTACCTACAGGTAGTACGCCCGGAGACTATAAGATCAAAGCAAAAGTCGGAAACGAGATTGCCGAAACGACATTTAAGATACAGTAGATTTGATCGGCACAAAACTAAGAACGCTTTTTATTACTCTGCTAAGACGTATCTGATGTGAACCTTCAAAACATCATTACCGAGTATCCTGACTTTCCAAAAAAGGGAATTCTTTTCCGCGACATTAGTCCAATTTTAAAAAGTCCTGCTGCACTTACACATGTGGTTGACGAATTTGCAAAACGCTACCACCCAAATGACGTAGATGTCTTTGCAGGAATCGAGTCTCGTGGTTTTCCCGTTGCGTGCGCTCTTTCCCTAAGATACAACAAGGGAATGATTATGATTCGAAAGCAGGGCAAGCTGCCGGGAACTACGGTCAAAAGAACATACAATATAGAGTACGGCAGGGCCACCATGGAGATCCAAAAAAACTCTGTTAGTCAAGGTCAAAAGGTACTGATTTGCGACGATCTTTTGGCAACGGGTGGAACCGCAAAGGCAGCAGCAGAGCTGATTGAACGATTGGGTGGAAAGGTTGCAGGGTTTGCGTTTATCGTGGAGCTAACGGAGCTTCAAGGAATAAAGAAGATATCAAAATACCGCTGTGAATCCTTGGTGAAATACTAGTGGAACAAGCAGAGATTGGAATTTTTGGAGGAACTGGAATCTATGATTCCGGCTTACTAAAGGAAGCAAGGGAGGTAACAATCGATACACCGTTTGGCAAGACCTCCGACTCGATTACGGTCGGAATCTTCAAGGGCAAAAAAATTGCCTTTATGCCAAGACATGGAAAAAAACACACTATTCCACCCCACATGATAAACTATCGCGCAAACATATGGGCATTCAAGGAGCTTGGCATAAAGCGAATCATTGCTCCATCTGCTGTGGGCAGCCTCA
This sequence comes from uncultured Candidatus Nitrosotenuis sp., assembly GCA_964562075.1. Taxonomy (GTDB): domain Archaea; phylum Thermoproteota; class Nitrososphaeria; order Nitrososphaerales; family Nitrosopumilaceae; genus Nitrosotenuis. The sequence continues at coordinate 6,403 of CAZLSK010000025.1, read as the reverse complement.
AGGAGGAGCTTGCCCCAGGCCACTTTGTCTTGCCATCCCAGTTTCTTGACTTTACTAGGTCACGCAAATCAAGTTTTTCGGATGATGGGAGGGTGATTCACATCTCTGTGGCAGATCCATTTTGTCCGGAGCTCAAGGCCGCAATACTCCGAGCTGCAAATACACAGAGCATACCAATTCACAAGGACCGCACCTATGTCTGCATCGAGGGTCCAAGGTTTTCAACGAAGGCAGAGTCACGATTCTTCAGGTCCACAGGTGCAGACATCATCGGCATGACACTTGTACCCGAGTGCCAGCTTGCAAGAGAGGCACAGATCTGCTATGCCTCTATCTCCACCGTTACTGATTATGATGTGTGGGCAGAAAAACCGGTGACTGCAAAGGAAGTGATGGAGACGCTGTCAAAAAACGTGGAAAACACAAAAAGACTTCTTACCTCCATTCCAGATGAGATACCTCAATCCAGAGGTTGCTCTTGCGCAAAGGCACTAGAAGAAGCAGAGTTTTAGCCGTCCGCAAAGGACTCTTTTTTTAGGCTAGTTGGTAGTGTGATGTTTCCTGAAACTAGATTCTTTTGCAATGTATCAATAACCTCGTTTACATCATAACCTAATTCTGCCAGCGCTTTTTGTGTTGTTTTTGATATCTTTGCTCCAATGTTATGGCCTCCGATTCGGCCAAAGGCAATTGCTGAAAACTTGAATGTATTATTGTCAACGGTAAAGGTTCCTGTGATTTTTGCTGCCATCTGAGATCCCTTTACATCCTTGATGTTAACTTGAATCTCCAAGAATTGCACCTAGATTTCGACTGCCTTGTTGATGTAGTCATCAATCAGAAAACTAGAGTGGTGAGGGTCGTCTACGCGGTAGTCTTTTACAACAAGCTCGACTATCTTATCGTCGGGGGTTTCTGTTCTTAAAATGCCGTTCTGCTTTAGCTTGACAAGCTTCCACCTATCTTTTCCTTTGAAGAGTTTTCTTACTAGTATTGCCCACCTTTCATCTGGCTCTATTTTTGGCATTCCCACATAATCTACAATCGAGTCAATTCCGAGCTGTTTTTCTTCACAGAATCTCTTTTTGCATACGGCACAGCGCCAGACGTCTACTGATCCGATTGTTCTTTCATTAAAGTTGACGTTTGTTACTCCATAGTAAACGATTTGGTGTTTACAGTTTTCCGTGTCTGCACTCATATTGCCTTTTGGCGCAAGGAGGCACTATTTAGTTCTTGCACGGTCATACTCCTTTTCGAGTGCAACTCCAATGCTATCAACTACAAGATTCTTTTTGAAAGCAATGTTTTCTCTAAGACACATTTTGCGGTACATGTTTACTGCGGTGAACCGCGGATGCATTGCTTCAAACTCTGTTGTCGAGATGTCAATAAAGCCTCCAAGCTCTACAAGTCTTTTGGCAGTGGCAAGTGCATCGTCGTTACTTATTCCAAGGCTTGCAGCTATCTTGTCTGCAGTCATCTTGCCGCTAGTCGTAATAAGTAAAAACATCTTGGCCTCAAGCTTGGTCAGCTTGACTTCGTTGATAAGGTCATCTTCCACACGACTAAGACTCAATACAGCTAGAGAATTAATTTGAATAATTAAATTTGAATGGTTTTAGGCAGTTTTGGTTTTGAACAGCCTTTTTGAGATCTTAAAGGAAAAGCTCAATCCAATAAAGTGAACAACTACTCCAACGATCGCAGCCATGATCTTGTCTCCAAGGACGTGCCAGCTTATGAAAAAGGCCACAAGCGAAGGAATTGTGATTATTACGGCAATAACTGTGCCCTTCAGAAACATTCCCTTGGTGGGAGTAGCTTTGAACCTGTTTTCGTCCACAACCGACAAGTCTGGGGCTGTAATAAAAATCAAGATTTGTTTGGAATGGGCTAACTAAACAATTTTTTCAATACTTATACGATCTGCCTAAAAATGTTGTTCAAATTGAACAAAACGCAATTTAATTTTGATTCACACAAAGCTTGACTATCAATGGGCAGAAAATATCTAAACAGGAGTGAAAAGCAAGGCGACTCTGAAGATATTTTGGATAAAACCAAAAAAGAGATCTATTTTGAAAAGTCGCCTTCTTCAGAGTCCACAGAATCAAAATTTGATGGCCTTGGAGACGACATCCACAATCTTGATCAGTACATCAGCTCATTGAGCAAACATCTCATTAGTCAAAAGGCCAAGATTGAGGCTATGAAGAAAATGCAGACAGAGTTTGAAAAAGAGATTGGTCTTCTAAATCCAGGTGAGCGGCCAATTCCAATTCAAATTAAAAAAACAGAGTTTGAGGATTTGGGGATTGAGTTTGAGTCAGACAAAATCATCGGAGACATTACATCAATAGTGGAAAAACAGGTGCAGAACCGCATCCTAGTTTTAGAAAGTCAGCTAGAGGAGGAGAGAAAGAACTCGGATGAGTTCAGAAAGATTCTTGGTGACAACCTAAAGCAATTCAACCGCATCGAAAAAGGTCTCAAAAAAGAAAAGTCTCGACTCGAATCAGAGATCAGAGAAAAAACAAAAAAACTAGTTCAGGCTGAAAGGTTGTCTGCAATAGGCGAGCTTGCATCAAGGCTTGCTCATGACTTGAAAAATCCCCTTTCTGTGATAAAAGCAACAGTTCAGCTGATTGGTCACACCAACCAAAACTTGGATGACCTTACAAAAAAGCGGATTGCATTAATTGAAGCATCCATCTTCCGAATGACCCATCAAGTAGATGGCGTTTTAGATTATGTTAAGGCAACGCCCCTTAAGAGAAAATCTTCCTCCTTAAACGATGTTATAATGTCAGCCCTGCAAACCCTGATAATTCCACCAAATGTTTCAATAAATGTACCAAAGGCAGACATTACTTTTCTCTGTGATCCACAAAAAATCGAAGTCGTCATCTCAAACATGATACTAAACTCGATTCAGGCAATAGGAAACGAAAAGGGAACAATCAACATAAGAACCAAAAAACAGCAAAACTCTGTAGTTATAAGAATAGAAGATTCTGGAAGCGGAGTGCCACAGTCTATAATTGCCAAGATATTTGATCCATTATTTACGACAAAAGAAGAAGGAACAGGTCTTGGCCTTGCAAGCTGCAAAAACATTGTCGAGCAACATAATGGCAGCATTAGTGTGAGTAACAATCCAACAGTCTTTTCAATTACATTACCTCTCTGCTAAAACATGAACATTTTGTCAAATAAGCGTAGATGCTTTATATTTAGTAAAGCCGTGTCAAGATAAGTGGCTAGCTACAAAAGAGCATATTCAAACGAGCAATCGATAAATTTCATAATTCCAATTATGATAATTCTGTTTCTTGGAATAATTTACATCATGTCACTCAGGTATGGTCAAGGCTCGATAAGCTTTATCCTCATAGGAATCGCTGCAGCATTCATGATTTACTGGGGTTTTGTTATCAAAAAGATGACTAGGACTGACAAGCCCAAATACACAGTGAGGGAGGCTGAAAGCAAAAATTGGGTCTATGACCTGATCAAAGGCGACGAAGAGGTGGTCTTTGTTGCTGAAGTGCCAGGTCCTGACGACAAGATAATGGTTCGACTAATCGATGGTGTCCTGTACATTCGCGGCTCTGGAAATTTTTCAAAAGAGGTAACAATTGAAGGCGCTGCAGACATGCAGATCCACGACTTTAAGTACAGAAATGGCGTCCTCACCCTGAGAATTAAAAAAGAAGGCCCTACAAGCTCTTAGCTAACTCTAGTTTTTCAGGTAGATACTTGTCGGTGATATTTGTAAGACCGTATTTTGAGAATGCCTCAAGTTCCGCTTTTCTTTTTATCTTGAGAAATATTTCCAGTTCCTTTTTCCAGATTCCCTCCTGGTATCGCGGATCTTTTTGCAGATCGTAAATCCTTTTGATGTCAGACTCTGTCATTGGTATGGTGGGCAGCTTGTACTTGTCAATGTCTGATGCCCACACACCTACCCACTTGGCGTCAGGAACTGTGAGCTCTCTTAGGTGTGCGGCGTTTGCGGAGCCGGATTTGATGACCATCGCAATGTGTTCTCCGTATACGTCTCCATCAGTCAGTATCACCACTGGAAGCTTCATTTGTTCATGCAGTCGTTTTAGTAGGTATCTTGTAGAGCGTGGTGCCTGCCCTGCAGTATCAATAATTATTGCCTTGAATTTTTTGTCCACCTTTTCTTCAACAAATCTTGTAAAAAGACCTCCTTTCTCTATTGCAATTACAAGTTCGGCACTTGTATCAACAAGCTCGGCGCTGCTAAGACTTGGGCCAATGAGGTATCCGTCAGGATGATCAGATAGGTTTGTCCTTCTTCCTTCGTATCCTGGAACGGTGTACTCGATAGTTAGGTCTCCAAAGACACTGCTTCGCTCTTCTGGGAAGATGTGAAAGTCCTCTCGTGGTCTTGCCAGCACAGCTTCCAAATCAACAATTATGTTATCCGATTCCGGCTGGTCCTCAAAATCAATTTCAAAGGCCTGTGAAGAATAGTAAATATCTCTTAGTGTTGAGGATTTTTTTTCGTTGACAAGTCTTTTTGCAAAAAATGCAAGCCAAATCAGTTGAGTAAACGAACGAAGTTGAGCCATGTTTCTTGAGCTTCTAAGGCTTGCCGCCTTGCCAAGAACGTACTGTCTGAGTTTTTTATCGTAAACAATGTTGTTTACGGATCTGCTTGGCACATAAAATTGCGGAAACTGTCCCTTGTCTAAATCCGAGTAGATTTTTGTGCCTTCGAGTTTTAGCAACTCAAGTAGTGAGTCGCGCTTTGCTGCAGCCACTTTTTCTGTTTTACTCTTCGACTTGGACATTTGTACTCAGATCCTTGATCAGTATCTTGTAGTCAGGCTCTTTATTTTTTCCTGCAAGCTCTGTTGCAAATTGTGAGATGAGTGGAAGATATTTTTGATAGAGATTGGTTCTCTTTTTTTCAATTTCAGCAAGACCTCTTTTTGACATATATGCTGAAAGTTTTCTTGCTAAAAACTGCATGGCAAGTCGTAGCTCTTTTTCAATTTCTGGCCTGTCTGCAACATTTTCTTTCCCGACGGTCTTGTATGGAATACGAGTCGAGCAGATGTGGCTAACGATCACAAGTGGGGCATCGTTTTTTACCTTATAGCGCGACCAGTCTGTCTCATTTACCACCTGGAGGACGACATCACTTCCCTCATCATAAAGTAGCGGGATTCTATTGGCAAAGCGGTATACGGTTATTTTTCCTGGTGGAATCTGCCCTCCGTAGGCAATCCCCATCTCTATAACAAATGGAAAGCCAGAATACGCAGACGCGCTTCTTTGTATTACCGCATGAAAGTCCGGCTTGAAGAACTGGACTATGCCTTTTGACAGCGGTTCTTCGCCCAGAGGTGCCAAACAGCTTGGGTCTGGTGTAAGAAATTCTTCGTATTTTTGCAGCGAGTCGCTAAGCTGAACCAATTCCTCGTTTGAAAGTGCACCTAACCGCTTTTCTGCTTTGAGTCCGGCAAACTCTAAAAATTTAAGGGCTGTTGCCTGTCCTACCCGCTGAAACCGTTTTGTTAGAAATGAAAGTAGCGAGTCTCCTGAGACGGTGTTTGCGAGTTGTTTATAGTAGGGACTTGATTTTGGCATGTCAACCATTACTGATTTTGATTCTCCAAAATCCCAGTACGTTATGTGTTTGTGTGCAAGATCGATATCATCAATTCTGATCTTCATTATCTTTTCAAAATCCATCTTTAGAAACGACATTATTGCTACAATTACCCTAACAGGTCTTGAGAGTAATTGCCATTTCTTTTCTGCCTTTGCCATTATGCCTTCAAAGTTGAGGTTCTTTTTTGCTAAGCCAAGCTCTTTTCGAACTTTTTCTATCATGTTGTTGTCAAGAGTAGGGATTTGATAATGAGTATCAAGTATCATGCGTCGTATTGTTTCAACATCAACACCATGTGGATGTGGTTTGATGATGGTAGGTGGTGGCGGTATTGTGTTCACTATCCTTTTGTATTGAAACTTGTCACCTTTTGGATCCTCAAATGTTATGGTAGCATATGGTGTGATAAGAGATGTCTGGTAGACATAGTCTCTTATTTTGGAGCCGGCCTTGGAGTAGTCCCCCTCCAGTATGATGCTGACTGAGAGGCCCTTCTTGTTGGTTTCTTTTTGAGTATGTTTTACTATGACTGGCTTGTTTTTCTGTATGTCAAGCATCAAGACATACTCGTGTTGTGTTTTGGCATCAGCAGAGCTTGCAACCGCTACAGGCTTGTTTGTTGTGATTTGCCCGTATAGTATTGCCATTGTCGCTCCAAGTCCAAACATTCCTCTTGCCTGCTTTAGCCCGAACTTGGAGCCATACAGAACGGTTCCAAATGCAAGTGGAATCTGTTTTGATTCCATGCCA
>CAZLSK010000024.1:0-15003 GCA_964562075.1 uncultured Candidatus Nitrosotenuis sp. | reverse complement strand
GAGGGTCTGCAAGTACGGAAGCGTGCACGTGGCTGAGCTCATGCAGGTAAAGCGATTCTCGCACGTCCAGCACATAGTTACGCATGTCGTAGGCACGATGGATGAAAAATACGACATGTTTCATGCCTTTGAGGCAGTCTTTCCTGCAGGAACCGTAAGCGGTGCACCAAAGGTTCGTGCCATGGAGATAATTAGCGAGCTAGAGCCAGATATTAGAGAGCAGTATGCGGGTGCGGTCGGGTATTTCTCTAACAACGGTTGTTGCGATTTTGCAATAGCGATTAGAAGCATATTTTTTGACGGACAGAATGGATTTTTGCAAAGCGGCGCAGGAATTGTCTCAGATTCCACACCACACGGAGAGTTCAAAGAAACAGAACACAAGGCAGGCGCAATGATTGCTGCATTAAGGGAGGCAACAAAATGAAATTTCTAATAATTGACAATTATGACTCATTTGTCTACAACATTGCGCAAATCTTAGGCGAGCTTGGAGTTACCTCTGATGTAATCAGAAACGACAAGATAACACTAGAGCAAATAATACAAAACAAGTATGATGCCATAGTCATCTCCCCAGGCCCTGGCACACCAGAAGACAAGAGATACTTTGGCATCTGCTCCGATGTGATAAGAAAGCTTGGACCGACCACGCCAATACTTGGTGTTTGCCTTGGCCACCAAGGAATAATCCACGAGTTTGGAGGCAAAGTGGTAAACGCAGGATGTGTAAGACACGGAAAGACCAGTCCTATCAAGCACAACAACGACCCGATGTTTGCAGGCGTTCAAAATCCGTTTCGTGCTACTCGATACCACTCTTTGGTTGGAGACAAGACCATAATTCCAGATGTCCTGGAGGTCACTGCCGTTGCAGAAGACGATGGCGAGGTGATGGCAGTAAGACACAAGCAGTACCCAATAGAGGGTGTGCAGTTTCATCCAGAATCAATTCTTACAACCGAGGGAAAAAAGATCCTAGCAAATTTTGTCAAGAGGATTCAGAAATGATTGCACTTATAGCCAAGCTACAAGCCGGACAGAGTCTTTCCATAGAAGAAATGAAAACTGCAATGGATGAGCTGCTCGCTGAGAAGGAAAGTGATGCCTCCAAGGCTGATTTTCTAAGATTCCTCTCAGAAAAGGGCGAAACCGACGATGAGCTGTACGCAATGCTTGCAAAAATGGACGAATTTGGCATCCACATAAGCCCAAAATGCCAAGGAACCCTCATTGATGTCTGCGGTACCGGAGGCGACAAGATGCAGACCTTTAACATATCAACCACGGCCGCATTTGTCATTGCAGCAGCCGGTGGTTTTGTTGCAAAGCACGGCAACCGCTCGGTTTCAGGAGTTTCTGGCAGTGCGGACATTTTTGAACACTTTGGCTATGATCTTAATTCATCGCCAGAAAAAATAACAAAAACAATTGAGAAATTCAAGATCGGCTTTTTGTTTGCGCAAAAATTCCATCCTGCAATGAAAAACGTAGCAAATGCAAGAAAGCTACTTGCTGCAAGAACGGCGTTTAATCTTTTGGGACCATTATCAAACCCAGCAAATGTCAAAAATCAGCTGATTGGTGTTTTTTCAGACGAGTATTTGCAAAGAATAATCTCCATTTTGAAAAGGCATGGTGCTCAAAACATCATGACGGTACACTCCCAAGACGGCCTTGATGAATTGTCAACAACTGCAAAAAATAATGTCTATTTTTTGCACGACGGTAAGATAGAAAAAATGATTGTCGATCCGGAAAAGCTTGGACTGCACAAATCATCAGTAAAGGATCTTCAAGTTTTAACAAGACAAGATGCAATCAATGCTTTTTTGGGAGTGCTGAATGGGAGATCAAATCGTTCAATGCAGGAAATCACCGCCCTAAACGCAGCAGGCGGTCTCATTGTTGCAAACATTGCAAAAGATTTCAACGAAGGAGTAGAGATTGCAACTCAGACAATCAAAAGCGGCAAGGCCTATTCACATTTTGTCGATTTCATAAAAGAAACAAGTGACATTCAAAAACTCAAGGAGGCCCAATCACCATGACTGGCACACTAGAAAAGCTAGTTGAAAATTCGCAAAAGGCAATAAAGGAGGGCACATACGAGATTTCAGAATCGCTTCAAAAATCCCCCTTTGATCTGATAGACTCCATTGTGTCAAATACACACGCATCGCTGATAACCGAAATCAAGTTCGCCTCGCCATCGCTAGGAAAGATTCGCGAGGTCACAAATCCAGTAGAAATAGCAAATGCAATGGTTCGCGGCGGAGCACTGGCACTATCAGTTCTCACACAACCGTATCTTTTCAATGGTTCACCAAGATATTTTATGGAGATTAGAAAAGAGCTCAAGGTTCCAATGTTGATGAAAGACATCATAGTTGACAAAATTCAGATAGACGCGGCAAGAAAAATTGGCGCAGACTATATGTTGCTTATACAATCACTCTTTGATACAGGACATCTTAAGGAAATAGACGAGTTTGTAGGATACGGCCACAAAAACGGACTCAAGGTTCTACTAGAATCACATACAAAAGAAGAGTTTGAAAACGCTTTGAAGACAGATGCGGATCTGGTCGGAATTAATAACCGAAACCTAGACACGCTAGAGATCGACATCAACACGACAAAAAAACTACTTGATGGCTACAAAAAAGACAGAGTGATTGTCTCAGAGAGTGGAATCGAGTCGCCACAAGACATTGTGTTTTTAAAAAAATGCGGAGCAGATATGTTCTTGGTAGGCTCGAGCATTATGAAAAGTTCAAACATAGAGCAAAACGTCAGGAGTTTGGTAAACGCAATATGAAACAAAGATTCCCAAAGGATGGAAGGTTTGGCGAGTTTGGTGGAAAATACATACCAGAAACCTTGGTTCCAGCAATTGAGGAGCTTGAGCAGAGCTACCTAAAGTACAAAGACGATCCAGACTTTAAAAAAGAGCTAAACTATTACCTGACACAATATGCCGGGCGACCCACGCCACTGTATTATGCGAAGAATCTTTCAGAAAAAATCGGCGGGGCAAAGATCCTACTAAAGCGCGAGGACCTCTTGCACGGCGGCGCCCACAAGATAAACAACACACTTGGGCAGGCGCTTTTGGCAAAACGCATGAAAAAGACGCGAATAATTGCAGAAACAGGAGCCGGTCAGCACGGCGTAGCGACTGCCATGGCATGCGCATGCCTTGAGCTCAAATCCGAAGTATACATGGGCTACAAGGACACAATTAGGCAAAAGCTAAACGTCTTTCGAATGAATCTTTTGGGCTGCCAGGTTCACGCAGTAAAAAGCGGCTCTCAGACATTAAAAGATGCAATAAACGAGGCGATTCGCGACTGGATTACAAACGTAAAGGACACCTACTATCTTTTGGGCTCTGCAGTTGGCCCACACCCTTATCCTGTCATGGTTCGCGACTTTCAGTCGGTAATTGGCAATGAAATAATTTCACAAATCAAAGAGTTTGGCAAAAAAACACCAGATACCGTCATTGCATGTGTTGGTGGTGGCTCCAACGCAATTGGTACGTTTTATCCACTAATCGATACTGATGCAGAGATGATTGGAGTGGAGGCAGCCGGCGAAGGTCTGAGCACAGAAAAACATTCTGCAACACTCAACGTCGGCTCAAAAGGAGTCTTGCATGGAATGATGACATATCTTTTGCAGGACAAAGAAGGTCAGATTAAAGAAACACACAGTATCTCGGCAGGACTGGACTATCCAGGTGTTGGACCAGAGCATGCATACCTCAAGGACACAAGACGCGTCAAATATTCTAGTGCAACAGATAGGGAAGTGATCGAAGCATTTTTGCTTTTGACAAGAACCGAGGGTATCATACCTGCACTAGAGTCGGCACACGCCATTGCAGAGGCAATCAAGATTGCAAAAACAAAACCAAAATCAGATTTAATCGTTGTAACACTTTCAGGCAGAGGAGACAAGGATGTCGAAGTAGTTGAGGAATATGTCAAAAGAAATTTCAAGAATCCAATCTAGGTTCAAAAAAATCGCTAAAAAAAGCGAAAAGGCCTTGATCACCTACACCATGGTAGGCTATCCTAGTCAAAAAGCCACCATATCTGTAATAAGAGGTCTAGTGAAGGGAGGCGCAGATATCATAGAGCTTGGCTTTCCGTTCTCAGACCCCCTTGCAGATGGGCCTGTAATCCAAAACGCAAGCACGATTTCGCTGGAAAAAGGCACACACCTATCAGATTTTTTCAGCCTCGTCAAAAAGATAAGAAAAGAAACCGACATCCCACTGGTGCTGATGACCTACACAAACATACTGTACCACCAAGGATACGACCGTTTCTTTAGGGCAGCAAAAAAGGCAGGGATTGACGGCTTTATCATACCTGACATGACAATTGAGGAGTCAAAAGAATACCTAGATGCCGCAAAAAAGCACAAAGCCGACACTATCTTTTTGGTTTCCCCAAACACGAGCCGCTCAAGACTCCAAAAAATAGTCAAGCAGACGACCGGATTTTTGTACCTTGTTTCTGTGTATGGAACAACTGGAATGCAGACTAGGATTCAAAAATACACAATCGATGCACTCAAAAAAACCAAAAAAATTGCAAACTTCAAGATTCCAGTAGGGATAGGGTTTGGAGTTTCTACTCCAAATGATGTAAAGTATTACATAAAAAATGGCGCAGATGCAGTCATAATTGGAAGTGTGTTCATCAAACTAATTGAAAATACACCGACTACAAAAATAGAAGAAACAGTTACATCATTTACAAAAAAGTTAAAGGCCGCAACAAAACTCAATTAATTTTTCTTTTTGCATATCTTGCCTTTAGTCCAAGCAGGATCATGTTCAAAATTACTGTTGAAACATTTGCGCCAATTATTACAAAATCTTGTTTTTCTATGCCGTAAACGATCCACAACGACATACCTACAGAGATAAGAATCATCAGCAGATAGGAAACGTCATCGAGTCGTTTTGTTTTGTATCCCTTGATTATTTGTGGAATAAAGCTTGACGATACAAGAATGCTTGCCACACTGCCAAGCAGTGTAAGCCAGATACCTTCGAACAATTTTTTCAAGAATGATGTGTGGATTAAAATTTTTGTATGCGTACATAAGGAATAAAAATAGCATCTTCCATCTGTAAATGTGCAGACAAAATTCATCTTTGTGACAGGCGGAGTTATGTCTGGACTCGGCAAAGGCGTTGTTACCTCATCTATAGCCAAACTTTTGCAATTATCAAATCAAAAGGTCTCTTGCGTAAAAATCGACCCCTACCTAAACTATGACGCGGGAACAATGAACCCCATTGCACACGGTGAGGTCTTTGTTACAGACGACGGAGGCGAGTGCGACATGGATATTGGCAATTACGAACGATTTTTGAACCAAAACATACCAAAGACCCACAATATTACGACTGCTCAGATCTATTCCGCAGTAATTGAGGCCGAAAGGCGTGGCGAGTACCTTGGCGCATGCGTGCAAATAATTCCGCATGTTACCGACGAAATAAAGCGCAGAATTAGAGCCATAGCACAAGCAGAAAACCTTGATGTCCTAGTAGTAGAATGTGGCGGAACGGTCGGCGACATTGAAAGCCTGCCGTTTTTGGAGGCACTAAGGCAGATGAGGCTTGAGGATGGACCACATAATGTGATTTTTGTGCATGTTACACTGGCACCATCACTTGATGTGGTAGGCGAGCAAAAGACAAAGCCGACACAGCACAGCGTCCAGGAATTACGAAGAATTGGTATTCAGCCAGACCTGATTGCAGCTCGATGTTCTACACCGCTACACGAGTCAACAAAAAAGAAGATCTCTTTGTTTACAAACGTAACGGTGCGCGATGTGTACTCGTGTCATGATGTTAAATCAATTTTCATGGTACCGCAGATCCTTTATGATCAAGGAATTGTAGATAACATTTTCACGAAATTTGGCAGAGTTGGCCTTCTCAACACGTCTGCCAACTGGGACAAGTGGAATGCAATAGTAAACTCGCTAGAAAGAGGAAACGGTGAAGTAAAAATCGCAATGGTTGGAAAATACGTAACGCTTGCAGATAGCTATGTTAGCGTAAATCATGCACTAAAGCATGCAGGCGCAAAGCTTGGAAAAACGGTTTCAATTGACTGGATTGATTCTGAGACCATAAATGGCGGCATTGAAAGGCTATCAAAATACAATGGAATCATAGTCCCAGGCGGATTTGGGGTCAGGGGTGCAGACGGAATAATTGAGGCGGCAAACTATGCAAGAGAAAAAAACATACCATACCTTGGAATCTGTTTTGGATTTCAGCTTGCTGCTGTAGCATTTGGCCGCCATGTCTGCAACTTCAAGGATGCAAACTCGACTGAGCTTGACCCAAACACAACAAACCCAGTAGTAGATTTACTTCCAGAACAAAAAACGGTCTCAAACATGGGAGGCTCGTTACGGCTTGGGGCGCATGAGATACTTGTCAAAACCAGCACCCTTGCATACAAGACATACAACGCAAACAAAGTGATGCGAAGACACAGGCATAGATACGAGATCAACAAAAAGTATCTCGACATCTTTGAGAAGAACGGGATGATATTTTCAGCAGAAAGTGACAACGCAAAAAGAATGGAGATGTTGGAGATTCCGTCCCACAAGTTCTATCTTGGCGTGCAATTCCACCCAGAGTTTAACAGCAGGCCTGGCTTTCCTGAGGAGTCGTTTGAAGCCTTTGTCAGATCTGCTGCGACCTAGTCAATCTTTGGGATTTCGTAAATTTTCTGTCGCGCATCACGTATAGAGATCTTCTTTTTGACATATCCCTTGTCAAGAAGGTGTCGTAGCGCAAGCCGCACTGTTCTGTCAGGAAGAAGGGTTTTTGTTGCAAGCTCTTTTTGAGTCATGGAGCCTTCGTACTCCAAAGTCTTTAGAAGTAGCTTTGAGCTTGGAGGCATGTTCAAAAGATCCTCTGCGAGTCGAACCTTTTTTGCAAGCGCAGAGACAGCAGTAGAGTCTTTTTTCATTTTTATTATCTTTGCAGACGGTTCGGATTTTGTACATTCTAAAATGTTGTTGATTCTGAATCTGTCTGCACCGTCTAGGACGACTTCGCAAAACAACCTTGCAGAGACCTCATCTATCTCAATCAGACTGGTATCATGGACAATTAATGGACGCCTTGTGATATCTAGTGAGTTTACCGAGACAATTCCAAAGACTGGCGAGTCCTGAAAGATCATCGGTCCACCGGCTGACATTGAATATGCCGAGGAGCCAATTGGCGTTGAGATTATCACACCGTCGCTGCTGTCATGCCACACCTCCTCGTGGTTTACGCGAAGAACGTGTTCCATGAGCATCGCACTCTTTGATGGAAAGACTGCAACGTCGTTTAACACAGGATAGATGGGCTTTCCGTCTATTTTGACTCCAAGTCTTGTAAACTCGCTTACTTCAAAGTCTCCTTTTTTTATTCTGTTTGCATACGATGAAAACTCTTTTAGGTCAACTTGGGCCAAAAATCCGCTGGCCTCCGACTCGCTTACGCCAAGAATTGGAATTTGTGAGTCTTGTGTTTTGTGAAAATAATTCCTCACGCCTCTGTCACCGCCTGTAACGATTACATAGTCGATGTCCTTTCGTGGTTTGTTTCCAACATAAAGGGATGCCACCCCGTAATTATCAAGTACCGTCTTGATTGTTTTTACCGCAATCTCTGAGGGGCTGGCGCCAGATATTCCGATCTGCACGAATCAATAACCTACCGCATGATAATAAATCTAAATGTCTCTGAACTTGATTGTGTTATAAAAATACGAGGCGTTGGTTTGCGTAGCACCTTTTGGTGGAACCTTGTCCAATCCAACCTCCTGTGATTCCAAGGCCGCTTGTGCGGCACCTCCTGCAAAGCTTAACGCCCAGAGGATATCACGTTCTTTGAGCAGAGTACAACAAAATGTCGCAGTGAAGATGTCGCCAATGCCCACGGTATCGTAGATATCCATGTTTGGAAGCGTAATCGAGTATTGCCTGGTTTTATGAAATAGCGAGACGTCGCGTTTGTTTGTATAAAGGATGTGTTCTATGCCTTTTTTTTGTAGAGTGTGGATTCCTTCGAGTCCCTCCATGCCTGTAAGATTAAGGATTTCATTTGGATCCGATTTGAGCACGGAAATGTTTGCCAAGTCCAGATTGGTCTTTTCAAAATAGATTTTTTTATCAGAATCAACACGCCGCAAAAATCCCTGCGGATCAAAAAACACCATTTTGCTGTCTTTTTTAATTTTTTCAAATGTTGACTCGGATACCTCATTAAAGACTGGGCTTACCAGGATTCCATCAGCATCAATTGCTTGATAGTCGATCTGGTCGCAGATGTTTTTGAGCCAAAGTGTTCTTTCTGAGCCGTTTATCTCAAGTACGAATCGGGTGGTTGGTTTTTGCGTCTGGGCCTTTTGAAATTTTATCTTGTTTTTTTGTAATTGAACAGAAAATGTAAAGTCAGGCCCAAACTTTGTGGCAAGCTCCACATCAAATCCAAGATTTCTTGCGGCAAGCGAGCAGTAACACGCAGGACCACCCGGTCTCTCATACAGACTAGAATCGATCTTTATCTCATCTATGGTACAATGTGAAAAAATTCCTAGCTTCACTTTATCTGCTCATTTTGTTGTGGATTTAGTTTTTTGCTTTGCGTAGCAAGATGTACACATTATCTGTCCCTTTTCGATGACCAGCTCCATGTTGGATTTGAGGCAAACATGGCACAGCCCCCTCATAGATGGCATTACACATACTTGCATAAATTCAGTTCCAATAATCTGAGAAAAAGAGATATTCTAACACACGGCGAAAAAATCATTGAAAAGGCCCATTCCGGTCACCCTAGACAAAAAGCTGGTAACGCTTGTAATGATTGTCTCATTGATTGGTATTAGCGTAACAATAGTGTTTTCGTTTCATTACGCCAACCTCATAGTTGAGGAGCGTGTCACGGACCAGCTGACCAGCGAGTCGACCATCAGGGGAGATTCGGTAACGAACCTCCTAAGCTCCAAAATCCAGCAGATCCAAGTCATTGCAACAGACCCAATGATTAGAAACCTCATCAACGAATTCAATGCGATACAGGATCCTGCCACCTTTGATGCAAAAATCCCCGAAAGACGAATCGATTTTCTAATCCAGATTCAGGCCTTTGAGGTAAGCATTGGGGGAGCAAACGACTTGGAAAACGTGGAGATTGTAAGCAAGGACGGAAAAAGGCTTTTCGCATTGATAAACGTCAAAGAAAAAAAAGACTTTTTAGCAGATCCTGTATTTCGCAAGGGTCTGAAGACACCTTTTGCTGAGATAATACTTGGCAAGGACAACAAAAGAAAGCTAGTCGTTGCAACTCCAATCTTTAACAACCCAAGGGACGCTCAGGCAAGCGGCGTTGCAATAGTTACTGCAAACACCCAACTAGTTGATCAAATTTTGTTAAATAGACAAGGCCTTGGCCAAACCGGCGAATCATATCTGGTAAATGCAAACAGGGTCATGATTTCTGAATCTCGATTTATCGAGGATGCGGCCTTTAGACAAAGAATCGACACAATGCCGGTTGGACTGTGTTTTGATGGCGGCAAAGAACATGTGGGTAGGTACATGGACTATAGGGGGGTGCTTGTGTTTGGCGCATCGCGATGCATGCAGGATTTTGGATTGTTACTTTTAGTAGAGATTGACGACAGTGAGATATTTGAGCCGGTATCAAGCCTGCGTGAAAGAATCACACTCTTAGGAGTTGTAATAACCGTCATGGTTGGAATACTTGCGTATTTTCTTTCCAAGCTGTTATCAAAACCCCTAATCAAATTACAAAATGCCGCAAACCAAGTCGCTGGAGGCGACTTTAATGTCAGGACAAACATCAGGACCGACGACGAGATAGGCCAGCTTTCTAGGTCGTTTGACCAGATGGCAGAAAAAATTCAAGACTCGCTACTCAAAATTAAAGAACGCGAGGACGTAATCAAGCAGCAAAAAGATATACTCTTGCAGTTTTCCCAGTACAGCTCAAACTACTGCGTCTGCTTTGTGGATATTGTCGGCTCAACTAGGCTTACTGCAAAGCTTTCAGACCTGCAGACAAGCAAGTTCTACTCTATATTTTTGAACTCGCTTGCCACAATAATTACGGAAAACGGCGGGGTCGTAGTAAAAAACATCGGTGACGCACTGCTGTATTATTTCCCAAAGACAGACAGCGACGAAATTGCGCCATTTGAGGACATGCTCAGATGTTGCATGAAGGTCATTGATGCAAGGGATCTCATCAACAAAACACTGCGAGGTGAATACCTGCCAGAATTAAGCTATCGATTGAGTGCAACCTTTGGGCCAGTCAGGGTTGCAATCATTGCAACATCTACCATCGATGACATTTTTGGCGCAACCGTCAATACCTGCTCAAAGATAAACTCGCTGGCAAAACCAAACACCATGGTAATCGGCGAATCGCTCTACGAAAAGGTAAGCGGTGTAAAGGAATACAGTTTTGAAAAGATTGCCGATTATGGCGTTGATGCTGAAACCAAGTTTGCAGTGTATCAGGTGACCTCAAAAATCGCACCAAGAATATAAGTAGGCAACTTGGAGGACAGTACATGCCATTAAAGCGCGCAAGCAGAGGACGACGAAAGGGCGGAAAGGGCTCATCTGACAGGATCCAGTGCACAAACTGTGGAGCAACTGTTCCAAAGGACAAGGCAAAAAAGGTAACCTCAAGGCTTAGCCTCGTTGAGCAGTCATTAGCAAGGGAGCTTAGGGCGCAAGGAGCATACATTGCAGCACCAAAGGTTCTAAAATGGTACTGTATCTCGTGTGCAATTCACTTTGGCATTCTAAAAATCAGATCTGCCGATTCTAGAAGACAGGCGGGAAGACTCTACTAATCCTGAATGTTTTTTGCAGTTACTATAATTCTTTGAATGAATGTTATTGCCGCAATTATGATTACGATCATTACGGCATATTCCATAAAGCCAGCCATTCCAATTATTGCAATTACTAGCAGCCTTTCTGCCCTTTCCCCTATTCCAATTCCCTGTAGTTTTACACCAAGGGATTCTGCCCTTGACCTTGCATAACTGACAAGAAGCGACAGCGTGATTGCTAAAAACACCAAGTACGGTTCCGCAAAGCCCCCAATTAATATCCCCAGAAATATTGCTACCTCGGCTATCTTGTCAAAAACAGAATCTAAAAAGCCGCCTTTTTTTGAGGTCTTTTTTGTATAGCGTGCGACCTGGCCGTCAACTACATCAAAAAAGCCTGAAACCAAAAGCAAGACTCCGCCAATTATTGCGGCGTACTGAAGCTGTGGATTTAGCCCATATACGATTGCGGACACAAACGCAAACCCAAGTCCTACCGCCGTCCAAAAGTTTGCAGAAAGCCCAGTTGAGGCAAATCCGCTGCCGAGTTTTTCAAGGTGTGGTTTTAGTGAATCCCTAAAGTTGTTAAGCATCAGCTCTCGAAGCTCAAGGATTCTATTTAATCTTCAGTGCAATTATTGTTGACATTAGCTTTGCAGCCAAGGATGCGGTCGCACCGTTATCGTATGACGGGTTTAGCTCCACAATGTCTAGGCATGAGATTTTGCTGCCCTCCATTGCGTATACCATATCAAACATCTCACGTGAGGTAATGCCGACTGCCTCTGGGGTTCCAACGCCGGGGGCAAATGCAGGATCCAATACATCAAGGTCCACACTCACATATGTTTTGTCAAACACCGAAAGTGCATCTTTGACTAGTTTTGGTCCATCGCCATTTCGGATTTGCTTATCTGAGATCGTCTTGATGTTGTATTCCCTAAGAAATGCTAGCTCCTCTTTAACAAAAGACCGTGCACCAACATGGACGATGTTTTCTGCGCCACGTTTTTCGACAACCCTCCGCAAATATGCAGCATGGCTTAGACGCGAGTCTGCATACTCGTCTCTAAGATCATAATGGGCATCAAAGACAATGTAGCCAGTCTCCTTTGGAAAACTCGTGTATGTGCCATATGTCAAGGAATGCTCGCCGCCTAAAATCACAAGCAGCTTGTTTTTTTTGGCAAGCTCGCCGGTTAGCTTGTTTGCCATCTCTGTCATCTCATTTACATCGACTGTCTGCTTGGCATTTCCAAGATCCTCGATGTTGACTGATTCTAAATCAACACCAAGTTGTGGGTGGAATATCTCAATGTTGTTAAATGCACTCCGGATTGCGTCAGGACCAAATCTAGTTCCTGGTTTGTAAGAGTGTGTTGAATCAAACGGGATGCCAAAAACAATTGCGGCAGGCTCGCTTTGTTCGTTTGGAGAAATGATTAGCGGAGCCTTGTTTATGTACAAATCAACATAACTCATGACAGAAATTAGTCAAAAACCACTGGAAAATAAATCAATAGCAATTATCCTAACAGGACATGGCTTGCTTTTTCTTGTGTGGCGCCCTGCTCGATTTTGTTTATGAGAACCGAGGAGTTGAATGGTTTTTCAATGACCTCGATGGTTTTGTCCAGATCATTTTGCCTTAGTTTTGAAGCAATGGTGTCATCAAAGCTTGTTATGACAATGATCTTTTGATTTGGGCGAGCCTTGAGGATTTCTTGTGCGGCCTCAAAACCGTCTTTTTTTGGCATCGAGTAATCCAGTATTACTACATTGTATGGGTTTTGAGAATTTGCTGCTTTATTGACAGCATCCAAGTATGTTGAGATGCATTCTTGGCCATCAAGTGTTACTTTGACAGAATGGCCACGCGCCTCAAAGATCTGCTGATACAAGACGGCGTATGCGACACTATCTTCTGCGACGAGAATGTTTAGTCCCATTTGATTCAAAGCTTTTGGCGTCATTTTCATTATTTTACTTTGAGTTGTTTGCTTCAAACAAACAGTTCAAACCATTATCTGGGGTCGCTTTGATAGGTATCTTGAGAGGTTTAGCTTTGCAAATGGTTTGTCCTTTGTCTGCTCCTTTATTACCCTCATAAAATCCTCAAACGATAGCTCCTTGACATCACCTGACTGCCTGTCCCGTACGGAAAGATTTGGCTGATTGAGCTCTTTTTCCCCGATTACGAGACTGTAGCGTATCCACTCTGTCTCTGATTCTCTGATACGTTTTCCGATGCTTTCGTTTCTGTCATCAATGTCGACCAGTATATCTTGCTGGCTAAGATTGTCGGCAAAGTCTTCTCAAAAATTGAGAAACTCTTCCTTCAGGGGGATTATTCGAACCTGTGTTGGTGCAAGCCACAATGGAAGCGATGGTTTTCTTCCCTGTTTTTGATCAAGTGCTGCCTTTTCAAGCAATGCATAGATGACGCGCTCTATTGCCCCACTGGGTGAGTTGTGCAAAATTATTGGATGGTGTGGCGTGTTGCTCTCATCAAAGTATTTGATTCCGTAGCGTTTTCCATTTTCAACATCGATTTGATCCGTCGAAAGGGCAGACGCCTTTCCAAGGTTATCGATGTAGTTAAACTCCCATTTTAGTACAAAGTAAAAGAATCTCTCCTTCCACATCTCCACAAGTACCGGCTTGCCAATCTTTTTGACGAGCTCCTCAATTATTTGCCTGTTCTCATTGTAGAAATCTTCGGTAAAGCGAATCGCCATCTCGTAGTCGGCATCATCGATTCCGATTTCTTTTAGAACCGAGCGTGACAGCTCAAAGCGCTTTCTAATCTCCTCAATTGATTGTGGGATATCTGCACAAAACGCATGGCAATCAGGCATCGTAAACGCCCTCAGTCTTCTAAGCCCCACAAGTTCGCCTGACTGCTCTCGCCTAAAGCTGTACCTTGTGAGCTCGTAGAGTTTGAGGGGTAGGTTCTTGTACGATATTTGAAAGTCATTTGCCATAAGGAACTGGCCAAAGCACGCTGCAAATCTCAAAAACAAGTGTTTTCCCTCTGCGTTGATGTTGTACTGCCTTGCAGGAAATCGATTAAAGTAACTCTCCATACTGGGGTGATGCGAGTCGTACATTATCGGCGTCTCAACTTCGAGCCCGCCGTAGTTTTTGACTTGGTCTGTGACAAATCTTTCAAGAAGCGACTTTATCAGCCTGCCATTTGGATAAAACCGCATGTTTCCGGGGTCCGAGGCAGGCTCATAGTCAGCAATTGCCATTTTTTTCATGAGCTTTACGTGTGGCGGAGGCTCATCAACTGATCTTTTCTTTACCGCCTCGTATTTTGCCAGGATCTCGAGTTTTTTGTGTTTTGAAAAATTAAACTTGCCAACCTCATGGAGCTGTCCATCCGGCGTCATTATGTGCCAAAAGGACTTGATCTTTGATTCCGATTTGAGTGCCTCCGAGGTAGGTTCCTCTTCGTGATCATGCTCTCCTCTTGTTATAGATTTTGAGCTCTCTGCAAGTGGATGTCCCTTTACCTTGATGTTGTAGGATTTTGTCCAGCCAAATGGAGCATGTGATACGTCACAGTTTGCTTGTGATTCCATCTCCTTTAGCAGGCTTTGCGCAAGGCTTGGTGATGCAAGATTTGAGCTCAGGTGTGCATATGGATACAAAAGCAGACGGTTGCATCCAACCTTTTCCATGCCAGCCCTAATCTCAGAGATTGCCTTTTTTGCCGTCTCAGAATCATCACCTTCCTCCACTGCCACAAAAGCAACAACAACTTCGTCGAGCTTTTTTGTTTCCGGTGTGATCTCCTCGGCAAACCTTATCTCTTTTTTTGTGGGGGTAAATTCGATGCTATCACAATGGAGCTGTAATATGCGCACAATTTCAGACAGTTGTTGCTATTGAATTAAATGTTTTGAAGCCAGCATCACATAATTGTTCAAACCAATGATCACATAATGAAAAATGTTAACGCTCAACTAATCTGATTAGTGCGTTTGGAATTGCAGGCTTTGTTAGAAAATCAACGTTACGAAACCCTCCCAAACTAGCTATGAATTCAGTGCCATATCCTGAAACAAAAACAATT
>CAZLSK010000023.1:0-15349 GCA_964562075.1 uncultured Candidatus Nitrosotenuis sp. | reverse complement strand
TCTTTACCTTACCGCTAAAAACTACCGAGTCACCCTGATCATACAAAGGAAGTTCTGTTTTGACTGAAAGTGGCGGAATCTGGCTATCATCTACCTGACCATAAACACTTGAAAGGCCCAATGATAAAACCACAAGTGACAAAAACACTGCTACCGATCTTCCAGCTACTCTCATTTCTAGGCATGTACAACATTTCAGGGTATTTATGTATTCTATGAAAGAAAAGTTGACTTGATTATACTCTTCTTGAACCTTTTTTGACCTCATAGCTCCGATCGATCAGATTTTGTGTTATTTGTTGTCTATCTGCATTGAATTAACAGCATTGTAGAATTGATGTTTGTTGTTTGTTAAAGTATTGTAAAATTATCGCGCTATCACTCCATATTCTTGAAATTCAGATGCGAATAGCTCCTATATTGACCAGATACTCCAATCCCTTTGCAAAATCCTCGTCTGAGATCAGACCGTCTGCCCACCACGACGCACTTTTTTTGATCCAGCTAGGGATTGACTTTGATTGCTCAAGGGATTGATTTTTCTTAATTATGATTATCTTTTCTTTTGAAAGGTATTCTATTGCATCAATAAATTCATGATCAGAAACTATCCCTGATGACCACCACTTGGCTTCATCTTTTAGCCAGCCTGGAATTGAAGTTGTCTTGGGAGTTGGTTTTGTGGGAGTCGTAGTAAGGGACTTGGTTGATTTTGAGGTGGTATCACTTAGACTGAAGATGTTTTGTTGTCCTGAAGAGTCTCTAAAGTCATGGTACTTGAGGTCCACGATCCCACCAGCTGTGGAGATTAGTTTGGTGCCAGCCTCATTGCAAATTTGAGACGGTAGCTTGAACACTCCGTGGAATATGCCCGTGTCAGTCCCAGTCTCAACTAGGCTGAATCCGCTTGCGGCAAGACCACCGTGTTCCACCCCACTTATTGTACAACGCTTGTATCGAATGTCTTTTATCAAGACTTCAAGCAAGACACCCCCGCTTGTGGTGCCTACGGTGTCAACATTTTCCGATGCAGGATTATCAATTACAGAATAGATCTCAATTGCATCATGTTTTACATTAAGGTCTGCATCATTGAGAATTACCGTTACTGGTTGACCAAATCTGAATGTCTTTGCATTAAGTGATACTGTACCGGAATGTGTCCTTATGTCAGTCTTTGATGACGATTGTTCTGTAAGTCCTACTTGAGATACATCAGAATACGCTATGTTGATTCCTTCTTCATCGATTAGTCTTTGGTTAACAAAGAATTTGACCTCATCATCAATTGTCCGCAAAGTTCTGATCGTGGCTGCGTCATATTGATTTAGTTGGTTTACAATCAGATATTCCATTGAACCTGTAAAGATTCCAGAGTTAGTCGATGTCTCTTCCAGCTCAAACCTGTATATTGCGTTGTTTACATCTTTGTTGTTTTTTGTTCCAAAGGAGAAGAAATCAAATACTATTGGTTGTCTGTCAGTCTCACTAGAGATCGAACCCTGTGGCGCAGAATTGTCTGAGGCGTCAAAATTGATGACCAAAAATGCCTGCCCAGATTCTGAGGTAATTGAAGCTACATCAGCATCATCAATTTGTATGAGCCCCTGGGCACCTGTCATATCACCTACATCGATGATTGTAACCGGGGTGGGATCGGTTAATCCAAACGACAACGAACTGTTGGTGTCAGAAAAGTCTGTTACTCCAAGTTGTTTTTGCAGAGATCTAAAGTCATAGTTTATCCAGTTAGTTCCAAAGTTGTTGGCAGATGCAGTATTAATCAACAATTCTTGCAGTTGTGTTGCGCTAACTCCAAGGTTTAAAAAGAGTTTTTCAAAGATCTGATTTGAAATTCCACTTGAAGGTCTAGTATCAAGCACCAGTCTGTCAGAGTTTGTGTCAGGAACGGATGATGAAACAGATATTCCCCCAGTAAGTGCATCAGTAGAGTTGGCGATCTTTACACTCGTTGCATCTTCAAGAGTGATCGGACTTCCAATTGTAAGAGATGGAATTAGTGCAGAGCTTCTAAAGACTTCAAGCTTGTCCCTTGAGCCAGAGTTTATGTTTTGATCAGGATCAGTTACTTTGACTGGGATTTCTTGGCCAGACAGTACCTCTGTTGTGCCTATACCGACGCTTGCCGTACCCAGACCTGAGACAATTGAGACAAAGTTAGAATTGTACTCTATTGTGGCGCTCTGACCCCGAGGCGCCGAAGACAAAACACCAATGTTGGATTCGTCACTAAAGTCAAAGTTCTCAAATATGCCGGTGTTAGGCTGTGACTCCACGAAGGTCACAATCTGCGTATATGTTGTGGTACCATCAGAAGCTGTGCTTGCTTGAAATCCATTTGATTTAAGCTCAACAATCGAGCCAAGACTCATCGAGACTTTGCCGTTTTTTTCAAATCCCAAGCTTGATAATTTTGAAACGAGGTTGGTAAGACCGGCGGCTCCATTTGCCGCGTTTGCACCGTTCTCTGTAAAGGCAGCATAGAAAGTAGTTTGCGGAGAACCAACATTAAATGTCCAAGAATCCCTATCAGTTGGGTCTTGGTTCAGCTGCATGTCTTTGATTGTGACAAAGACTTCGGAACCCGGCGGATAATCTGTCCTATCAAGACTTAGGGAGATGTTTGGAATATCATCGTATTGCAGTGTTACTTGTTGTGTGCCACCTGCCGCATTGTACTGTATTACCACATCACTGCTAAAAGAATAGAGTTGAATTATTGGCCACGCATCATCGTCTAATCCAATTTGTCCTGTTGGAACTGCAGCGTTTGTATTAATTGATCTTGGGTTTCTAACCACATTATTAATGATTGAACCAGATGGTGTGCCTGTACATGTGTTAAATGCCGAGTTACCATTCGTTGAACCAGTCATGGTTTCTTTTGGTATTGCGATTCCGTCAGTTTCTGAAAATGACGGACCAAGCGATATTGTATCTCTTCCACAAAAAACCCCAAAGTCCAAACCCTCTCCAGAAACTCCTGTATCAAAGGCAATCTGATCTGCGGTCTTTGCCTTGTCGACATTAGCAAAATATGCGTACCACTTTCCGTCGCTGGTCTGAACCATTCTTAGAGCATCTCCGTTTATTGTAACATCTGGTTCGCCTTTTCCTTCGTCGGTATCAGAAAGATTTGGATCGTTGATGACCACTTCGATTACCATCGAGCCTGCAAAATGATTGTTAAAAAGTGGGTTTTCAGCAGATACGTACAGGTTTGGGTTTGCGGCGTCTGCATCCGATAATAATGGAATTAATAGAACACCCAGTGCCACAAGTACTACCTTGTTCAATTTATCTCAATTTTGCATTCATAAAAGATAATGTTTCCGTATGATTTATCCTAAAGTAGCTTATTAGCAAGCTTGGAAAAATATAGATTCATGCAAAACATCTTTGTGCGAAGAACAAGTGCGCTAAAGCTTTCCTTAGCTGCAATTCTTTCTGCATTTGTAGTCGAGTTTGTCTTTGGTATAATTTCTAACAGCCTTGCTCTATTAACAGACAGCATCCATGCACTCTTGGATAGTGTTGTAACCGTTATTCTGTTGATGGCAGCAAGATTTGCCATAAAGCCACCCGATGCAGAACACACCTACGGTCATGGAAAGATCGAATCCCTCGGAGGACTCATTGGTGGTATAGCAATATTTCTAATAGCTGTTTTTTTCATTTATGAGGCAATTATCAGGATACAGAGCCCTCCCCCCTCTGCGGTTCCGGGAGTGCTTGCCCTAGCTGCAGCAATTTACACCATTTGTACTGATGTTTTTAGGATCACTCTGTTAAAAAAAGCAATAAGTAAAATTGGTGGTACTACACTCAAAGCTGATTTTTATCACGCATTTCTTGATTTGGGTTCGACACTTGTTGTAATTGGAGGAATAATTCTTGTTACGTTCGGTTTCTATGCAGGTGACTTTGTTGCAGCACTAATTCTTGGCGTACTTCTTTGTTTTCTTAGTCTCAAACTGATCTACAAGACAGCACAGGATCTAACAGACATTATCTCTCCAGCGTTGGTAAGCAAAGTAAGGGAGATTGTTTTGGCAACTGAGGGGGTTGTAGACATCGGCCCAATCCTTATGCGAAGATCAGGGGATATGATCTTTGCAGACATAACAATCTCTCTTCGAGGAGATGTTAGCTTTGATAAGGCGCATGAGATCAGTAATCAGGTAGAAAAAAACATCAAAAAATCTCTGCTGAATTCAGAGATAACGATTCATTTTGAGCCTAGTTGGAAAGACGTCCCAAGGGATTCAAAGATTTTTGATATTGCATCAGGCGTTTCCGGTGTGAAAGGCGTTCATAATGTCAGCCATCATACGTCTGGAGGCACGACCTTTGTGAGTCTACATGTGCTAGTTGATAGACAGATGAGCCTTCAAGAAGCCCATAACATTTCGGAAATAATTGAGAACAAAATTAAAGAATCTTTGCCAGAAATTGAAAACATTACCATCCATCTTGAGCCGTTCATCACCATACCCACCGATTTAAAAACAGAGCCCAAGACATCAGATGAAAAAATAATTCAGATGTTAAAAGAACATCCAGAAGTCAAAAAGATTGGTCGCATAGTAACTTTGAATTTTGATGAGGTTCTAAAAATCGACATCAATTGCTCGTTTGATAGGGACCTTTCAATTGAAAAGGTTCATGATCTGACCTCACAAATTGAAAAAGATATACGTAATTATTTTAAAAACTCTGTAATTACAATACACCCCGAGCCGTTTTAGATCAGAATGCTTGTAACATACATCACAATCATTCCAACTGTGATGCCAGCAGCGGTAGGTGCCGACACAAATCCCTTTTGGTCTTGTCGTATCCAGCCTAGAATTGATACTACCACTTGAAATATTGCTCCTGCTCCAACTGACAAAAACATTATTGCCGCAATAGGCGAGTACTCAAATCCACCAATCCATGCACCTGCAATAGCTGGGGCTCCTGCGATGAATCCCATTGCAGCCAGCTTACCTATCATTGGTTTCTGACGAGCCATTGGGGCAGCTATCGCAAGTCCTTCTGTGGTGTTGTGGATGGTAAATCCAATGATAAGAAATGTGCTCAACGCAACCTCACCCAGTCCTATTGCAGCACCTATTGCAAGTCCTTCTCCTAGATTGTGTAGTCCGATTCCAACTGAGACCATGAATGCTATTGCAACCGATTTGGTAATCGATGCTGTTGCCCTGCTAACAAGTTTTTCAGATGCATAGTATAATCCAACAAATGAGCCAATAACTACCGTTGCGATCAATAATTGTCCGTTAAATGATCCTGCAAGTCTTTCAGAAGAGATCTCAAGTCCTTCCTCTATTGCATCAATGCCCAAAAACAAAAGTAATCCTGCGGTCAGCGCCAAAAAGAACTTGTATTTACTGGGACCCATCTTTGCGATAAACGGAAACCAAAGTAAGCCAATCATTACCGGGATTATTCCAACGTATGTTCCAATCACCGCAAAATACGAGGCAAGCTCAAAGCTTGGTTTCATTGCTGGTGCAGCAGCTGTAACAGATTGCGCAAATCTCGTTCCATCATCCACTGTCAAGCCTATTTCATACGGCTCCGCCTCATTCCAATCAAATGGAATTCTTACCTTGGCACTCTCAAATCTTGCCAAGTGTTTGTCTGGCTCTATTGCTGCCGGCTGAATTCGATCGTTAACATCCGCTTGTGCTATCGAAACATCAATTGGTCCTGTATTTCTGACAGTTACCTGAATTTCTGATTTAACAAACTCTATTTTTTCTATTGTTATCTCCGGTAGAGGAACTCCGAAATCAAGAAGATCTGCTCCTGGTCCAAAGATGTATGCTATCATTGCAGCCAAGACAACAAGTGGTATCACACCACTTGCAACGAGTTTGGCCTTGGAGGTTTTTGTGACTTTTTCCATTCTAACCACTCACCGGCTCCTTTGCTAAGAACAATCCTACCCAGCCTTTTTCTGCAAACTCGGTCTTGTGTGCATGGAAAATGTACTTGCCAGGATATGTGTATGTAAATTCCATGATTCCGCGCTCGCCTTGGGAAAGCGTGATCATGTCTGTATAAGTGGTGGGTATACGGTACGTTCCCGTTGGGTAATAATAATAAAGATTTCCATGAAGGTGAAAGTTGTTTATTTGGTCAAACTCGAGGATGTTTACTACATAGACTCTGATTAGCTGGTTTGTGCTAATTTGGATGGGGTGGTGCTGATAATAAAATGGAATTGTGTTTGCTGCATAAAAGTTGTTTTCGGTATCAAAATCAGTGTCAAATCCATTGAGAACCATCACCATCTCGTCAGCAGCCGGCCTTCCTTCCTTTGGATCAACGATGTATACTCCATACAAGCCATGTGAGATGTGTTCCTCAAGTGGCATCACATGACAATGATATGGATGAACACCGACCGGCACTGCCTCAAATTCATAAGTAAATTGACCGCCGCCTCCACCTACAGTCTCAAAGACACCATCCATTTCGGCTTTGTGTATCCCATGAAAATGGATTGTGTGTGGTTTTGAGCCATCGTTGATGAATTGTACACGCACAAGATCACCTTCGGTTGCCCTAATCGTTGGCCCCGGAACGGTTCCATTAAAGGTCCAGACATTATAGAAAACACCAGGTGAGATCTCCATGATTTTGTCATCATTAGCAATTATTGTAAACTCGCGCAGTGTCCTTCCATCTTCTAGTTTTGAGACGCGACCGTAGTTGAACTCTCTGAGATATTTTTCTGGATCAAACTCGACTGTTTGTGCTGTATATACCGGATCTAAAATATCGCCAGATGTTTTTATGATCGCACCGGTATGAGAAGCGAATATTTTTTCCTCGTTTTTTGCATCAGAGACATTTGGGTAGACAAAGTATAACGCAGCTAAAACCGTAGTTGCTACTAGGATAGATATCATTTTTGAAAACGTTTTCAAGATCTAACATGAAGATTGTTTTTTGTTTATTTAAAAGTTAGCCTAGGCTAAATTTCTTAGCCAAGACTAACTTTTTTGATCCGCTGCAAAGAATAAGCACAAAAATAACTCAATATAGAACCTGTTGAGTGTTTGTGTGATGAAGAAATCGCACCTAATATTGCTCCTTGGTGGGGCACTTGTAGCAATTGGAATGGTGGTTTCATACTATGGTTCATCTCTTACCATCCAAGACTTGACAAAGGCAGAGGGGCCAGTTAACGGAAATTCTTTAGAGGTTACAAAAGAACTCGATCCAAAAATAGCTACAATTGGTGTATTTGTTGTCCATGTGGAGAATTTTGAAAAAGATAGTCTACTTGCAACCGTTTTTGATCCCAATGGCATTCAGGTTGCATCAAAGAGAATAGAACAAAAAGACACCGAAGAAAAGTTTGAGATCAAAACAAAAGGGGCGTATGAGCTGATTTTAGAAAATTCTGCTGGCGAAGCATTTGCCACTATTGGTTTGCTTCATATGCCAGAAAAATCAATTCTTCTACTAAATGTACTTGGCCAAAGCATAATATTTTCCGGTTTGGTTGGTGTTGGAATTGCAGTCATTTATCATATAAAGAGCCGCAAAAGGAAGATTAGTTAAGATAACTATCAAGTTCAGCTAGACCGTCAACTACACCTTTGTAGTGTTCATCGCTTTCCATTACTTTTGCAAGCTTTTCGGCATCAACGGCGTATGACAAAGGCGAGTTTGACACTTTGACAAAACCAGCCTCGATGAGATAATCAAGTCTGGTTTTGATCTCTTGTTCTGATATGGCAAGCTTGTTTGCCAGATAAGACGACTCTTTACTTCCATTTTCTAACTCTGCCAAAATAACAGAAACATCTGGGTTAAACAAGTGCTCAATTATTTTGCCTCTGTCATAGTCTTCTGTCATGTCATGATTAATTTTTTGAACTTAATATCTTCTTGGTATTATACAGGTAATCGACTACGAGTACTTTGTCCATGTTATTCTGGTTGATGTGATAGGTCCTTCCCTGCAATTCCTTTTCCATTCGTTGAACATAATCCAGTAGTTCAGTTTCCTCGCTTACCACAATCGTGTCAATTTGGATGTTTTCACGCTTGCATCTTTTTGCCTCATGCAATGTTCGTTCGTTTACTTTGGGATCTACCTTTTTGTACCTGTAACAAAGGTAAACTAGGCCTCCGTCGTTATTGTCAATTTTCATGTTGCGTTCCTCTCGTATTTTTGTCAGTAATCGTTGGTCTGGTTCATAAAAATTGGAATATGGTTTTTCAGAAAGTATCGAGTTTTTTTGGTTTTCATTGTCCACAAAACATGCACTTGGTTGTCCATCCGTTATCATGACAATTCGTTTGTTTTTGGCAGAGCTTTTTTGCAAAATTTTTTTTGCCAACCGGAATGCAGCCTGGTAATTAGTATAGTGCAAAAAATCATCATTTGCGTCATATGTCTTTAGGAACGGTATGTCAAATGGGTTCACTACAGATGCCATGGAAGCAAAACCAATAACTGAGATCGAATCGTTTGGAAAGAACTTGTTGTTTAAAACATAAAGGCTCCAGAGTGCTCTTTTTGCAGCTTCGATTCTGCTGATACCAGAACTTGTTATGGAGGATTTCATAGTTGAGCTCAAGTCTATACAATAAACAACAGCGGCTCTTACATCTTCGCTTGTTTCAAACTCTTCAAAATCGTCGACTGTTATGTCAAGCGGAAATTTTAGCTCAAATTTTTCCTTTGCAAGTCTGTCAATGGTGTTTAGGATGGTAGCCGGAACACTTAGAAGTATTAGATCATCTTCCATCTCGAACTTTTTTGTCGTATCCAAAACGGTTGTTCCAGCACCAATCGACTTGGTTTCATGTGAACCAAACTCACCGGCCTTTAGCTCAGCCATAAGATCGCGGAGGATTTGGTTTCCTATTGCAAAAAATCCTTTTTTCGTAAGCCAGTTTTTTTCATCCCTTAGATAGCCTCGCCTCACTAGATATTTTGTAATGGAATGGGCATCATCGCTTTGTGGCACTTGTTCTGGTTGGTTTTGTGGCTTTGAATCCAGGTTTAATTCATGTACGCTGTTTTGTAAAATAGCCTCCAGCTCAGCAAAGGTTGGGCTTTTTTCACGCATTGATTGGACTGTAAGCAATTGTAGTATTTGCTCCAGTGTTTTTTGATCTAGTTCTTGTGGTTTTTCCTCACGGTCCTGTCCTTTTTGGTCGGTTGCTGAGTAGTATACAAAATTTTTGAAACTATGCTGCGACATAACCAGACTCTTTTTTGTCAATTATCTTGGGGGTGAGAAAGCACAGTCCATCAAGAATTACTTCTACGATCGCCGATTTTAGCTCGTTTAAGGACTGCTCACTTAACACCATGTTTTTGTTTGAAATTTTCTCTAAAGCTAGCTTTTTCTCAAAGTCTAACTGTTCTTGTTTTATATTTTCTAGCTTTGAATGAATCAACTTTTGTAGATTTGCAAAATTTTTCAGCTGGTTTTCATATGATGTTGGTCCATCCGACCAAATGGTTTTTTGTGAAACTTGGAACGTTTTACCAAGGAATTCCTGCTTTATTGAATCCAAAATTGTGGAATCTGTTTCCTGCAGATATTCAAGGGAGGTGTCTTTAATTGCACTG
Organism: uncultured Candidatus Nitrosotenuis sp.; assembly: GCA_964562075.1. Taxonomy (GTDB): domain Archaea; phylum Thermoproteota; class Nitrososphaeria; order Nitrososphaerales; family Nitrosopumilaceae; genus Nitrosotenuis. The sequence continues at coordinate 5,715 of CAZLSK010000023.1, read as the reverse complement.
TCTAGTAATTCAGCAAATATTTTACGACGATTCTCATAGGTGTCATCGGTTTCGGAAAGTTCAAACTTGGCAATTTGTGAAAGGCAATACATATCAGAGTGTCTTGGTACTGCCGTTGTTTGGTAAGGAATTGCTCGTGTTCGTTCAGATTCTCCAACAAGTAGCTCCAACCCATGTATTCCGAATCTTACACTCACACCTTTAGCTTGATTAATTTCTGGACTGTTGCGTGATTTTTGCACAAGTCTTGCAAGTGTTTTCAAAACGAAAACAGGGATAAAGCACTTTGCTATCTTTGCCTCCTGTAAAATTATCAGCATCTCGTCCTCGATGGTTTTTGGGTAGTGGGTATGAACATGACTCTTTAGTCTATCATAAAGCGGCTCGATGACCTTTCCAGAGTGTGTGTAGTCGATTGGGTTTGCTGTTGCAAAAAATACAGTTTTTGGCTCAAACACCACTGGATAAGACCCTGTGGTGTACCGACCCTCCTGTAACACGGAAAGTAATGCTACCTGTTTTCTTGGATCTAAAACTGGCAGCTCATCAATGCAAAATATGCCATGCTTTGCCTGAAGTAGTTGACCAGGTGAATACGAATCAATTTTGAACATCTCTACTCCCTTTTTTGCAACCTTGATTGCATCAATATACCCAACAAGATCTTTTACTGAGATGTCCGGTGTTGCCAAAACATACTTGAATCTTTGTTGACCTTCGATCCACCTGATTTTGGTATCCAGTTTGTTATCAAGTATCTTTTGGGCACTTTCTGGACTGATGTAGAATTTTGGCGAGGTTTTGTTGATTTCTTGCCCTTCCAATAATGAAACGAGTTCATCCGATGGAAGATCCATTGGACAGTCACTTGTTATGCTGCCCTCAACGACTGGAATTGGTGATAAAAGATTCTTTGCTATTGTTTCGACCAGCTTTGTTTTTGCTTGTCCTATTTGTCCAATCAAAAAGATGTCATGCCCAGAAAGAATAGCCCTATCAAGAGCAGGTATGACGCCATCATCATACCCTACAATTCCGGGATACTTTTTTCCACCAGACTTTATGATCAAAATTAAATTTTTTCTAAGCTGTTCTCGTGCTTCGACAAGCTTGAAATTGATTTCTAAAAGATCCCGTATTGTTTTAATCTCCTTGTAGTCCTCAGGAACGCCTGCCTTTATTTCGGTATATTTTGGCTCAGAGGCATAGCACCTATGAACCATCTCTGAAACTGTGATCAACTAGATCTTTTAGGCGTCTTCATCTTAAAATTATTATTGTGATAAAATGCTACGCCGTGATGGGGCAGGGTTTTTATCGGGGTCGGTTTGATTTCCCAATACTTGTCAGCACAAGACTATAGACACATTGTTAGGATTGTCGGAAAAGATATTCCGGGAGACAAAAAGCTCTCCGTAGGCCTAGCCCACATTAAGGGCATAGGATACAACTTTGCCAATGCGTTGATTGGTGCTTTGAATTTGAACCCAAATAGTAACATTGGATTTCTTACAGAATCTCAGGTAGAAGTAATTGAAAAGGCGCTAAAGGAGCCAGCGTCTGTTAATTTCCCATCATGGCTCCTCAACAGAAGAAAGGACATTGAAAGTGGAAAAAATTTTCATTTGATAACATCAGATGTTGCGTTTACAGTAAGAAATGACATTGAAAGAGAAAAACAAACCAACAGTTGGCGAGGTTTTCGTCACACTTATGGACTAAAAGTTAGAGGCCAAAGGACCAGAACTACTGGTCGTAAGGGAGCATCGGTCGGTGTAAGGAAGGGCGGAAAGATATTACCTGCAGGCGTTGTTCCAGGAGCTGAGGCAGGAGCTGCACCGGCAGCCGCACCAGCAGCAGGAGCTGCACCTGCAGCCGCACCTGCAAAAGCAGCAACACCTGATGCAAAGGCAAAGGCACCAGCCGCAGAAAAAACCAAGGCACCAGCGCCAGATGCAAAGGCAAAGAAATAGGTGAAGTGATTGGGAGATCCTCGTTATCCAAGTAGAGTTTGGAAAAAACCAAAACGTCCTCTAAACTATGATTTTATGATGGAGGATCTCAACACATTGGGAACCTATGGCTTGAAAAACAAAAGAGAGTTATGGAAGGCAAGAACAGAGCTATCAAGAGTAAGACACCAAGCGAGATCACTTTTAGCACTAAGACAGGAGATAAGAGAACAAAAAGAGCCTGTCCTAATGAAATCGCTGGTAAGAATCGGACTTGTAAAGGAAGGTGCTACATTGGATGACGTCCTCAATTTGGACATCAACGATTTGCTCTCGCGACGATTACAGACACTGGTCCAAAAAAAATTCTCATTTAAAACACCTTATCAAGCAAGGCAGGCTATTGTTCACGGTCACGTAACGATTGGAGACAGGGTCATCACAATTCCATCATACATTGTAAACGTCAAAGAAGATGGACAGATTCGACTATCACCAAAGTTCAACGTCCAAAGCAATGCGCCTGCCGCCGAAGTAAAACAAGAAAGTGAGTAGTCACATCGTAAATCAGACTTATATCTAAATAGCTGATTTGTTAAATCACAACAGAAAATGTGTTCTATAATTGGATATTATGGCGATGGCCTTGCAGCGCCGATTCTCGTAAAGGGGTTAAAAAGAATGGAGTATCGTGGCTATGATAGCGTAGGTGTTGCCACAAAATCCGACCAAGACATCCTTGTCAAAAAAGGAGTCGGCAAGGTAATCGAGGTAAATAACTCGCTGCACTTGGATCTGCTGCCAGGAAATGTAGGAATTGGTCATACAAGGTGGGCAACGCACGGCAATGTTACCGATGTCAACGCTCATCCTCACCCAAGCAGCTCTGGCAAGCTTGCCATAGTTCATAACGGCATTATTGAAAATTATGTTGACCTTAAGGCGGATTTAGAAAAAAAAGGCTACCAGTTCCGAAGCCAGACAGACAGTGAAGTAATTGCAAATTTGCTACAATACAACTATGATCAAACAGGTGATATTAAAAAATCCATGATGGATGTTGCCTCAAAGCTTAAGGGTCATTATGCTTTTGTTGCAATGTTTCAAAACGGAACTCTTTCTGCGGCCCGATATCATGAACCACTTATCATCGGAATCGGCAAGCATGGTTACTTTTTGTCAAGCGATGTTCTTGGATTCATTGAAAAAACAGATGATGCAATTTATCTTGACAATGGAGAGTTTGTAATACTTGATAGGATTGGCATTCAGATTTATAACTTTGAAGGCAAGCCAGTTAAGCACCAAGTAACAAAGGTATCAAAAGAATTTGCCGATGCATACAAAGGTGATTATGCACATTTTACACTAAAGGAGATCTCAGAACAACCAGACACCATAATCCAGGCAGGTGAGAGCTCAATTGATGCGATTAACAGTGCTACCGATTTTATCAAACATGCAAAAAACGTCTACATCACCGGAAGCGGTACAAGCTATAATGCTGCACTGATTGCGAAATATCTGTGGCAAAAACACGCCAAAATAAAGACAGAGCCCATCATATCAAGCGAGTTGTCCTTTTCGCCTGACGCAATAGAACCAAACTCCATTCTTGTAGCAGTGTCACAAAGTGGAGAAAGTGCAGATGTTTTAGAAGCAGTAAATATTGCAAAAAAATCAAACGCAAAGGTACTTTCCATTGTCAACATTTTGACATCCTCTTTAGCACAAGAGTCTTCGCTTGTGATGGGAATGAGCTGTGGCCCAGAGATTGGTGTTGCGGCAACAAAGAGCTTTACATCGCAACTTAGCATCATTTACAAAATAACAGAAAAGCTCTGTGATGGCTGTATCAAGATGGACAATGCCAAGATCTCAGATTCCGTCGCAAAGGTTCTTTCTGACCACTCAAAGATAAAACAGGTGGCAAAGGAGCTCAGAGACATCACCGACATTTACATTTTGGGAAGAGCTGTTCACTACCCCATCGCCACCGAGTCAGCCCTGAAACTAAAGGAGCTTGCCTACATTCATGCCGAAGGAATACCTGGTGGGGAACTCAAGCATGGACCACTTGCATTGATGGATTCGAGTGTCTATGTCATAATAATAAATCCAAACGACTTTACCTATTCCGATACTCTTACCAGTGCACGCGAGATCAAAGCCAGAGGGGCAAAAATTATCGGAATTTCCGATAAGCCAAGTGATGTATATGACCACTGGATTGAGATTCCAACAATTGAGGAAGCGTTTTATCCCCTCATAGAGATAATACCAATTCAGCTGCTAGCGTATTATTCCGCAATAGAAAAAAATACAGACCCCGATTATCCAAGGAATCTTGCCAAGTCAGTTACTGTGAAATAGTCTCCTCGTATTGTCTTTCTGCCAGCTGAAGTAATTGGTTTGAATCGATTCCGACCTTTAGCATGGCAGCCAGCGAAGCACCGCCTGCTCCCACACCTTCCTTTACAAAGCCGTTTGCAAACGCTCTCAGACCATCGATTTTAGAGTCCTTCAAGGCAAGTCTGACTGAAAAGACAGGAATCTGGTCAATTTGTTTTATTGTATCTACGAGATTTGCTGTCCTGTCATCCGTCACATAGGATGTTGTGGTAATTGCGGTGTTGTTTGTGTTGTAACCAGTTAGTTTGCCAAACGCCAAAACCGCAGCCATCTGGGTACCCCCTGCTAATATTACCTTGGTTAATGACGAAGCTGTACTAAGAATTCCAGCCATTGTTGGAATCATTGGATCACCGGCATTTGCAACAACATCAAAGGGATTTGCAGAATTGATTCGCCTTGAGGCAGTGTTTGCAATCTCATTTTTTAATGCAAGTGGGTTGTCCTGCATGCTGCTGCTAACATTTGCCTTGATTCCCAAGGAGTTGAGTACTGCTTGCGCCGTTGTTGTGCCACCAGGTATGCTTTCGCCTAAAACCAAGCAGTTGGTGGCAGAGCCTAGGCTTCTGCCGATCATTCTTCCATATTCGACTGCATGTGTGACTGCATCAAGTGGCATCGCTGGCTCTACTACGATGTTTTTGCCAAATGGCAAGCCGGTCTCAAAATAGGGCAGCCTTGGTGGTATCTTGCTTCCTGCATTGATTACAATGTTTGAAATGCTTGCAGACTCTAGTGCGGTTTTTGTCAATAGTGCTGGTGTTGGTTTACCATCAGGTGTCATGGGAATTACGTTTATGCATTTACAGTATCCAAAATTCAAAAACTCGGCATCTGCAGGAGGCGTGTACTGCAAAAGTGCAGGATTTTTTCCAGCAACGGTGATCCCAGGGATCGTACATGTCTCAGTATATGAAATTACAAGAGAAAAAAGAAAGTGTCTGTTCTGAATAGAGTCTAAGAACTCTTGGCCTTTTTTCTGATCAATAAAAATCTCGACGTCTTTCAACTACGCACCCATGATTTGTAGAAACTCTTCCTCTGTTCTTGGCTGCATCACAAAATTTGTCTTTTTTTGATTGCCAAGAGTTGCAGTCGGTGTCGAGCCGTAATTATGGCCCGGATATATCAGCAGATCATCTTCTAGTTTCCTTAAGATGTTAACAAGGCTATGATATAGTTCCCTTGCATCCCCACCAGGCAGGTCAACTCGACCGCAGGTTCCAACAAACAGCGTATCACCAGAAAAAATCTTACCATCTCCTATGAGGCACATGCTGTCTTTTGAATGTCCGGGAGTATACAAGACAGTAAGCTCTGAGTTACCGAATTTGATCTTGTCGCCATCACT
>CAZLSK010000022.1:13379-15413 GCA_964562075.1 uncultured Candidatus Nitrosotenuis sp. | reverse complement strand
AGCTAAAGTAAAGTTGACAGAACTCTATGATTAGCTGACGACCGTCTTAGAAAATAATTGCAGGAGGTAGGGGAAATCATACACTTAGCCGGTAGCGGTCGAGTCATCATCCGACTCAGAACACAACTAGACGAGGGAAAAATTGTTTGTGATGATACCGGCAGAAGAGTTGCCAAAGTAGCTGAGCTGATTGGCCCAGTTGCCAGTCCTTATGCGTCGGCAATTTCTCTGACAAACAACATCAAAAAATACATCGGCAAAAAAGTGTACTTCCTTGACGAACCTGTGATTAAAACTAAAACAAGGAAGAAAAAAAGATGAACGTCACAGAACTAGAATCATGCTGCCCTGAATGCAAATCATCCCTAGTGGATGACGTTCAAAGTGGCGAAAGAATTTGTTCCATGTGCGGAATCGTCGTCATGGAACAACTGGCAGACTACGGTCCAGAATCAAAGAGCTCAAGTCTTGAAGAAAAGATGAAGCTCACAAGAGCAAGCGGACAGACAACATATTCGCAACACGATCTTGGAATAGCAACTGAGATCTCTATGAGCACAAAGGACTTTTCCGGAAAGACAATCAACTACCAAGTAGCAACCCAGATGAACAGTTTGAGAAAATGGCAACAACGGGTGCGGGTCTCGACCCCAAGGGAACGAAGACTTGCAAATGTCCTCTCAGTAATTGGAGGAGCGTGTCAAAACCTCTCGTTGTCAGGCAATGTGCTAGAGACTGCGTCAATGATTTATCGCAATCTTGACAGCTACATGGAAGTCAAAGGAAAATCCGTTGCATGCATTGCAGCGGCTACCATCTACATGGCATGCAAGCAGTGCGATGTAGTAAGGTCGCTTGAAGAGATCTGCTCAGGAACCGGCTCAAACAAGGACATCAAAATGAGAACAAAGCTTGCGGCAAAATACTACCGAATGCTTGTCATGGAGCTTGGAGCAGTAACTGCACCTGTCATAACCATGGACAAGTACATCTCCAAGATCTCAAATCTTACAAACACCGATGTAAGAGTCGAAAGACTTGCCTTGGAGATTGCCGAAAAGACAAAGGACATGAATGTGGCAGATGGTAAGGCGCCAAATGGCATTGCTGCTGCGTACCTATACATTGCCTCTATTCTTTTGGGGCAAAACGTTTTGCAGCGCGACGTCTCAAGCGTTGCAGGCGTAACGGAGGTAACCATTCGAAACAGATGCAAGGAGATCCTTACAAGCTACAAGCTGCGCCTGACACTACGACCAAGTTTTGCCAAAAACTAATCCCCCTTCTTTTTGTTTTTTTCTTAGGTATGCCTAAAATCAGTCGAAATTATATACACTGACCGATACTTGGGTAGACATGGCAGTCTTGGAGATTATTGACCTTCACGTACAGAGGGAGGGAAAGCCTATTCTAAAGGGCGTCAACCTAAAGACCGGCCCAGGCGAGGTCCATGCAATCATGGGGCCAAACGGCTCTGGAAAAAGCACCCTTGCGTACACGCTTTTGGGTCACCCCAAGTACGAGGTGACCAAGGGAAAGATTCTCTTTGATGGTGAGGACATTACACACGCCTCAACGGATGAGCGTGCAAAAAAGGGATTGTTTTTGGGATTTCAGTACCCAACCGAGGTATCCGGTGTTGGCTATTCTCATTTTCTTAGAACCTCATACAACGCTTTGAGTAAATCATTGCAGAGCAGCAACAGGGAGGTATTCATCACGGTCCGAGAGTTTCAGAATTATCTGAAAAAGAATCTTGCAGCAGTTGGACTAAAGGACGAGTTTCTGGGAAGATATCTCAATGAAGGATTTTCTGGCGGAGAAAAGAAAAGATCCGAGGTGCTGCAGATGGCTGTGCTAAAACCAAAGGTCTCAATCCTTGATGAACCTGATTCTGGTCTTGATATTGACGCAGTCCAATCTGTTGCAAAGGCAATAAGTGAGGTCTCAACTCCCGATGCAACAATAATTGTAATTACCCATTATGCAAGGATTCTCAAGTTCCTCAAAAAGCTTGATTACGTCCATGTGTTT
>CAZLSK010000022.1:0-13369 GCA_964562075.1 uncultured Candidatus Nitrosotenuis sp. | reverse complement strand
TGTTTGCACAAGGTAGAGTCCTCAAAAGCGGCGATGCCAAGCTTGCAGACGAGCTTGAGCAGAAAGGTTACGACTGGGTCGTAAAGAACTAAAAATTTTGCTGTATTCGGTACACGTAGAGTTCAACAAGGACTACGTCCAAGTTGATGGCAACCAGATAACAGTTGGGGTTAAATCAAAACCAGTTGGTGGAGCTGCAAACAAGGAGATAATAAAAAAGATTGCAAAACATTTCGGCATATCGTCTGCAAATGTTGTGATAAAATCAGGCCATAAATCAAAAGACAAAATAATTGAGGTTAGTTTGGTTTAGAATTCTGTTTTTGTTGATGTTCTCTCTCGCGGTTTTCCAAGTCTTCGTATTCTTTTAGGCAGTAAAGGTCAAAGATACGTATCTTTTTTTCTCTGGCTTCCTCGATGTATCTTGAAATGTCTTCGACAAGAACTCCTTGAGCTGCCAAAAATGCCTCGTCTTCTCGGCCAAGTCTTTTGTATAGGTCCGATTTTGCCATGGCTACCTCCTTGAGGGCTCCATCAAGCTTTTGAGCCCTGTCATAAAATGAGATTGCCTCCTCATACTTTTGCAGAAACGAAAGAGTGATTGCCTTGTTCAAAAGTGCGGTTGTGTTATTTGGATCGGCTTGCAACGAGCGGTCGTAGTATGACAGCGCTTCTTGGTGTCTGTTTAGTTCGTCTAGTGCAAGTCCCTTGCCATCAAGAGCCCATGTGTCACTTGGATTTTTTTTCAAAAGAACATCACAGTATTTTATGACATCGTCGTATCTACGCAGCTTCTCTAGTGCAAAGACCTTATTCTTTAGGGCGTACTCGTCTTGCGGGTTCATCTGCAAAACAGTTTCACAGTGCAAGAGTGCTTCTTCGAATCTTCCTATGTTGACTAGTGCCGTTGCCAAATTCTGCAGACCAACCAAATCATTTGAGTCCTGCTCAAGCATCTTTTTGCAAAATGATACTATCTCTGTCCAGTTTTTGTCCAAGTATAATTTTTTTATCACATCGATTGGGTTGCCAGAATAGCTCGATTACAGGTCTAAACAAACAGAACTAGATTAAGATTTCAAGAGAAATGACGGACTAACGTATTCCAGTATCAATATCAATTTCAAGCGTTGTGGTCTTTCCAGCTTCTATTGATATTGTGATTGGCATCTTTGATGAGCAGCCAAGAAAATTGCATTCGCTAAGATTTACAACATATCGTCCTGTATTAAGCTGTGCAGAAAATCTTCCGTTTGAGTGTGTTGCTATCAATTCTAGTTTCATCTTCTTACATTCCGGATGTAAGAAGTCATGATTATTCATGTCACATTTTGCAAAATTTGTATAAAAGCGTAGAATTTTTTCTGGCTAACGTACTACTGGAGCTTTCAAATGGGTTGTCAGCTGAGCAAAATGCTTAGCTGCATGTCACGCCGTTCGATGTGCGTTTTTTCTTTATCCTTTCATGGATCTCGATTGCAAAATGAAATACTATTACCTTGGCAAACACCAGTGCAGAGATAAGTGCAACCGTCGTCTGTCCCAAATACAAAAGGTATGCAGTCACACATGTCGCAGTCATTATCTCAAGTGCCGTACATGTGCAAAGCCAGAGAAGCTTTTCTCTCACAAAATCAAGTATGGTTTTGTTTTAGTTAAGGATTCATCCAGATTATAGCCTTAGTGTTGCCTTGATGCCATCATGTAATTTTGAGATGACCTTTTCATCCGGATTTTTTATCCTGCCAATTACATTTACTGGTGAGTATGGTTTTATCTCGTCTTGGCCTGAGAGCGGAGTCGGGCCAAAAAATAGACACAGTGCCTGACCCGGAGGCCAGTACGTGACATCAAATAATTCCACAATGGCTTGCGCATTTTCTTCTTCTACCTTGACTGGGATTGGGTCTGTGTAGATCTCCTTTCCCCACACATTGAGTTTTACTTTGAATGGTATCTTTTGGAGGAGCTGCTTTACTGTATTTGGCGCTTTTGAATCGTCCAGTTCTAAAGCGATGTTATCAATTTTTGGAATCTCAAAGACCACGTCGTACTTCATGGATTACCTTCTTTGAATTAAATATCCCCCTTTTTTTACTAATGCGTATGGAAATTCACGTCTACGACACTTATGTAGAAGCCAAAGATGGCCACACGATGCACTTTGATGTGATTACCGGAGTAAAGGATCATACAAAGGCTATCGAGTACGCCAAAAAATGGTTGTCTTCTATTGGCGAAGGTGAGGCACGCGTAACAACCGAGGAGTGCCAGTTCTGCCACTCGCAGGGCGCTCCAAAGCCCGTAGAGGACGCAATCAAGGCAAACGGCTTTTTCATCCAAAAGATGGAAGGCTGTCCATAAACTTCTTTTTTTAATTTTCATAAGTTTAATTGATTGGAACTGCCAATCATATCATGTCAAAGAAGCCGGACTATCACAAACTAACAGTCGAAGGAGACAAAAAGACCCAGTGGGTCTGCGGCTGCTTTGAGACAATCGATGGTTATTTTTGGTTCTGTGATGAGCACAAAGAGACGCTGAACCGCACAATCGAGGCACAAATAGACGAGCTTGATATGACACGAGTTCTGGAGTGAATTTACTGTCTTTGCTCAGCTTTTGAAGATCTGTTATTTCTTAAGGAAAAAACGAGTCTCTGCAGTATTGTCCGGTACGCTAACATCGGTGTATCACCCCTGTTAGGCAAGCATGTCTTGCAACAGGGGTAACTTGATATTCAATTTGGAAATCCTATGATGTTAAAATTGTGCCACTGTGTATAGATGTGGTCGCATGTCCTTCTCCAGCATAATGATACAGTATAGAACCTGGAGGAACAGGCGGGGCTGAACCTTCCGCCTCTATATTTGCATAAAGGTAGAATTCCACCATATCTCCCGGAAAAACGTTTGTAGTGATTACACCACTGATTACTGTTTGTGGATATGTATACTTGTCAATCACATATGACGATGAACCGCTTGCTCCACCTGAATTTTGCACACTTGGAACTGGATTAAAGTAGATTTGTTGTTGTGAGACAAAAGCCCCGTTCTTGTAAATGTCAACGTAAGCCTTGAGCGGATCTCGTGGTTGTGGCGGAGGTGGTGGTGGAGGAGGACTGCCAAAATACGCCTGATTTTTTATCTCCGAATCTCCAGAAATTGTAGCTGTAACTGAAGCTGTGATAGTTCCGCTAGTTGTTGAAATGACATATGCCGTCGAGCCAGTCGTTGATGAGATTGAGCTTATGACGCTGTTATCATCATACTCAGTAATTGTTGAAGTACTTGGAGAGATTACTTTGAGACCAGTTCCACCAAGAACATTTGAGATCACAGTTGTTGTTGGCACGCCGTTGATATCCATGTTAATGTTGTAATAGCCCGGAATCACTGGTATGATGATTTGTTCACCTGTTGTATAATTGCCATCAAGGTATCCAAGCGCAAGTGCATTATCCAAGTATGTGTTTGTGACGGTTACATTTCCTACAACGGGGATTTGGACGTAGGCGTGAACAATGTACACCTTGTCGTCCTGTGTTTGGATGTGAATCACCTGTTCATTTACATTATCGAAAACGACGGTAGAAAACTGGCCTCTGTACTTTAGTGAGTCTGGGTAGAGATGAAGAATCCCACTAGGAGAAGTTCCACTTATGTTTACATCATTTATCAACAATGTGATCGTTCCCTCATATTGAGACATGCCTTTTGATGCGACAAGGCCGTCTTTGAGGATCTCAAAGGGAATGTTTTGTGGCAGATTTGTGATCTTTAGGTACGGTGCCGTCAGAGGATCCACGACAGATCCCTTGATTTTGATTGTTCCACCATTTGGTTTGGCAATGATATAGTATTGCTTTGTTGATTGGAAATTATATGGTGTTTGAAAACTTCCTGACAAATCGATTTTGTTGTTAATGACTAGTTCTTTATCAAAGACATAGAGGGTGTAGCCTGATGGCACTGGCGATGTGGTCGGATAACAATTATTGCATGATTTTGACCAGCCACTTGAGGCACTTGCAACCATCCTAATTGAGCTCAATGAATAGCTTGTTGGGTTCTGAGTGCCGCTAAATATTGAGAAGGGAAACGAAGAAGAGTAATAATATGAATAATAATTTGCTGACGATCTCAGAATAAGGGGTGGTGAAAACGATTGTGTATAGGTCCACGATGCATAACAATTGTAACCAGCTCCACTTGCATAGCTGCATCCATTTTGTGAATAGGATGCTTCCGGTAGACCGCCGGCATATGATTGGAATCCGTACACTGAGTGGTAAGGGATATCAAGATAATTATACTGCAGATCTGTTCCAAGTTGCAGGATTGCTCCGTTTGGCGCCTCTCCTTCCAAGATAAGGGTCTGATCTCCAAAATTGTTTAATTGCAAGATCACAGTTCCTGTTCCCTGAATCGTTATCGCATCGGTTCCAACTGTTGCTACAGCCGAGCCATCCACTGTTCTTGATTTGGAATAACCAAGAATGTTTTGGTTAGTAGAAGATATTTCTTGGAGTGACTGTGTCGCAGAAATATAGCGGTATTCCGTATTGAATTTTGGAATTGGAATTATGATTTTTTGATCCGTATCAAGAAGCTGCGCTGCAAAATCAGTGAGTGCCGGTACGCTGTTGTATGTTTTTAATGAGTTTTGGGAGCCTGAAACGCCGTAGCCATAATTGAGCCTACCAACATAATCACGCTTAATTATTCTAGAATTAATCCCCATTCCATTAATCATTGCCTGCCCATTTCCTGTGCCAAACGCATCACCATTTGATGCTAAATCATCTAGGTTGGTCGCGGAAAGGACGTTTCCAAGGCTAGTAATTGCTAAGACCGTTGTTGAGTCATAACTTGGGATTGAGAATTCAGACGGATTATGCGTGGTTATTGCTAGTGGTCCAACCTCAAGTCCGTCGTCTGCGAATCTTTTCTTTGAAACCAGCGTTGATTCATCTGCATATATTCTGATTTCTTTGATAACTACTGTGTTCAGTCCGTTATTTTTTATCGTCAGTGTATCATCAGAGATTACCATTTTCAGATTTTCTTGGTTTTTTTCTGTTTGAATCTGAATTGCCTCCTGTGCCAAAAGTGAACTGTTCATTGAATGATTTGTAGTGGCAACGATTGCGGCAAGTGCTATGATTGAGGATACCCCTATTGCAGCAACAGCATACGGACTTGACACCACACATCATGATTCCGCATCATTTAAGGAGAAAACGTCTTTGCCTTAAATGTAGTTAAAAATTTGATTGTGTGAAATCACTACTTGCTGGAGAATATCTTAAAGAAACAGTTTCGGTAAAATGCAGATTTGGAAGTTCTACGCTGTACCTAAGTAACCTCGGTATAATGATTGAGAACCATAAAGGAGTCGTGCTGGATCTTGAACACAACTCAATTCTAAGCTTACAACCATTTGGAAAAAAATTCATAAAAATTGTTTGGAGAGAAGATTATGAAACCTATGATTTTGTTTTTAGTTATGAAAGACCAGCAGAGCTTGCAGTAAAGTACAAAACCATACAAAAAGATTATTACGATTCATTAAAAATAATCGGAATGAAAATAGACCAATTCGTAAATGAAAAGATTACCATCCAAAACCCAATCATAGAACCAAAACCCCTATGATCGAGCTTAGAGATGGAGAAAGAATAGTTAAGGCCTTTGAGGTGAAAAAAAGCCCCCATGGACAAGGTCTGTTTTACATCACCAATTTTGGTGTTTATCTTGAAACACAAAAAAACGGTTTGGTTTTAGATTTGCCATTTGAAGTCCTCAAATCATTCAAGGACACAGGCAAGGACTCTTTTAGAATAGATTGGGAACAAGACGGTCGCCGATTGTATTACGAATTCAAGGTAAAGGTATTTTCAAAAGAGATTTTTGACGCCTATGCCACCACAAATAAAGCATTTTCTTGCTCTGTCTGAAATAGATGCACTCAGGATTAGATTTCTGAACATCCAATAGCGTGTCTTTATTTTAGAATGCAATTAGAGTCGTGACAGTCTACCAAAAGGACCATGCATTGGTCCTTTTTGTGAATCAATTTTTCCCATGCCTGACAATTTCTGCTCACCAAAAGGCTCCGTTCGTGAAAAAGCCAATTTTGCAAGACTTAGAGGATTAGTCGACATGTCCATAACATGAGATTGTCTAACTTGAGTTATTGCACTTCCCACAGTTCGTGCAAGTCCCATTCCAGTCATGTTAGTCAATATTGTTCCAGTTGATATAGCACCTGTTGCCACGGAAGACACAGAACCCATAACAGAGCCAAGAACTGGTGCAATTATTGTTGGAATGAATATTGCCAAAGCCATGACTGCCAGTGCTGCAAACCATTCCACTACTGGATCTGGACTGGTGGCCACAAGCGTTTGAAGGTGTGATACACCTGCAGTTATCACCAAAGCTGAAAAGATGGGTGCAAGCATCAGTCCAAGAAAAGTATCGACGAGTCTGCGTGTAACTCTTCTAAAAAACGGCACAAGAGAAAGCATGAGGATTACAGGTATTGCAACTATAACAATTGCTGTCAAAACTATTCTGATCGTCCCAAACAAAAAGGCAAGAAACATGAAAGTCAGAAATGCAACTGCCTTAAAGGCGGCAAGGAACGTCGTCAAAAACATGTTTTTTAGCGTTCCAAATGGATCCGTTATTCCTGCTACCACTGCATCGAGTGTAAACTCTGGTGATTCAATGCTACCAAGCTTTGTTAACAAGAATTCGATACTCTCTGTTTGTTTCTGCCCACTTGGGTTTAGAATCCAAAATGAGGTTTGCTCCACTGTAACTGAGAGCAGATCCCATAGTGGCGGGAAAAAGAAGAAAAAGAAAATGAAAAGTACGCTTTTTGAGAGAATCCTATAGCCGGTTTCTGGGGGAACCCAATTGACATGTTCGAAGACAAATGATAGACCTGCAAATACCATCACCAGTATCAGAATTATGAAGGCAGTGTTGCGCAAAATTTGATAAATCTCAAAATTTCGATTTCCACTCTCTTGCCCTGCCTGAATATCGTAATCAAATTGTGGCAAATCGATTACGAGTTTTGTAAATGATAGCTCAAGAATGTCTGACCAAGCAAGGGTTGCAGCAATGATTGCAATTATTGCGATGATTGCGCCAAGAATCATTATTCCTGCATCAAGAACCGCTCTGCGATTTCGGAATCGTATCTTGCGTCCTCTCACAGTTTTTATGAAATTTTTCTATTAAAGGAACAAAATTAGGTTTAAAACAAGACGGTTGAAACAATTCTTAGTTCAAAAGAGTTTATTTAATCGGTCAGAATAACTAAAAAAATTTTTTGAGTTATTCTAAACACTTTAACCTCTTAATATCTTTTTTACGGTGCGGATATTTGCTAAATAAGCCTCCAAATGTGCCAACCCAAATATCAAAGAGACCACTGAGATTGATTCCATCGATGGTTTCTCCTCAAATAAACATGAGACTAGTACTATCGCAACACTTTCGATAATAATTTGCAGCGGTAACGAAAACTTGCCAAATTTGTAGTATAGAAAAGGGAAAATTATGTTCTTTTCATGTCGCAGCAAATTAGGGTTTGAAATCGTTATTTTGGCATCAAGTACAAAAAACAAAATCCAGACGCCAAAAAAGATGAGCGATGTTTCAAGACCGAAACTTGGTTTAAAATAAAAATAAATGGCAAGGGACACTACCAGTGGAATGGTAGTACTTAGGTCAGTTAGAGCTGACATGAGATCTGAGAGCCGATGGGGCCAGACTGAGCTTGGAAACTGCAATTATTACGGCAATGACTATCAAACCGCCACCAATGAATCGCAAGAATGGTAAAATCCGACCTAGCATTGTTGTTATTGCGGCAGGAATGTTTGTGGAACCTGGATTTTCAAAATCCACGCCAAGTAACCATTCCATTACGTCTTGCGCCAAAAAGATTATGGCACCTGCAATTCCAGCAGCCACTATTATGTTGATGTATTTTTGCTTGTCTTCCTGATCAAGGGTTGCTTGATTTAACATCGTACTAAAAAGACTGACTAGATTTAAGGTAGTTGTGTCGAAAAAGTCGACGGTAAAATGAACTCATAAACTCTTAATGGCCAGCATCTCTTCAAAGACCGGCTGCTCAAAGCCGTCTGCGTATATTTGCAGTTTTTTTTCGCCCGTAGTTTGAGGAATAACAAGTACCTCGATTTCCCCGTTGTTATTTGTGGCAAGAGCAGAGACAACATTGCCGTCAAACTCAACTCTTGTTTGCGTATTAGAGATTGGTTTTTTGTCAGGAGTTTCTAATTTTATCTGAAGGCGGATCGGCTTGAAAGGATCTGTAAAGACCTCCCGGATCCTGATTTCCCTGCCGACAAGTTGCAGTTTTTGACGGAAAGCTTCTGAGACACCAAGCTTCTTGCTGGCTTGTTTTAGTTTAAAAGTTGATTTTTGTGTTGATTTCTTTTTAGTACCTGTAAAAATCAGGAACTTGAGTATTGAGATCAGTTGGAATTCAAGTGGCCTTACGTTGAATTTTTTTATGCCCACATAACCACCAAAACAAAGCGGTATTATCGCAAGGGGGTTGCCCGATCCTTGATAAATAATCCAAGAAATAGCTGCAGAAAAACCAATTATCGACATTTGGCGCATGCTGAGCTTACCAATCAAGGGAAATGCAAAAACTGCTTCATGAAATGGATTCATCTCTTCAAAGTACAAAAGATCAACAGGTTTCACATGAGCTAAAGATGCAAAAAATAAAAGAAAGCTTACGGCTACGAGAGGCTCATCGTTACGGATGTAAGCATCCGTATTGTGGAACCATCAGTCGTTGTTGCAACTATTTCCACCGGTAGTGCGTCACCTATGTTTTGTGATGTGATTGGAGTATCAGCCGAATCAACTATGCGCGCCATGGTACTTGCTGTCTGGCCAGGACTTAGTGCAGCCGGAACTGGAACCGCCGAGAAAGGTTGGATTCCTGAAGCAGTAGGATCTGTGTCGATTTGCAGATTTATCGAGCTTGAGGAAAATGCCTTGTTGCCAGAGTTTTTTACAGTTATTGAGAGATACTCATCGCCGTTTGAGTGCTTTACAAGGCTTAGTGCCTCAACTGTTATGGCACCCTTTAGAGAGGCAGTATTTGCAGATGAGGTATAAACAGTATAACCACCTATTCCTGCTGCCACGCCAACGCCGATTAGTATTATGGAAGTTATGGCAGGCGAGATTCCACGCCGGCTTTTATGAAGTGGGTTTAGCTCCATTATTGATAAATGCTACAAAGTAGTTAAGCAGAAAAACTCTGCCTTTTTTATGTCCTGATTTTTGATCTTATGTCTGTTGGTTCCGCGATTTTATTGTGCGTCTTTGTGTTGATGTGGGTTGCGATAATTCTTCAGAATATGGTTTTGTTTTATTCTGCTGTTACAGTTTTCTCAATTCTGATCTCATTAAGAGCCAAGAGGGCTTCTATTCAAAAAAATTTGCAGACGTTTTGTATCTATTTGAAATTTTTTGCATCAAAAATTCACTCCGATAATATGATAAGGCTTAGCACCAACAACAGAATTCTCCAAGTATCTAGACCACTATTAAAAAATAAATCCGTAATATCAATTCAACAAAAGATCAATTCACAAATAGAACAGCAAATCAGGATTTCTGGAAGAGCATGCAACCCACGAATTTTAATGCAACAAAGTTTTGCATACATGATCATTTCCCTTTTTGTGGCAGCACCACTTATTGTTGTGTCAAGTATTTTCGTAAATCCGTATGTGTTTTTGATTTTGCCTCTTTGTGGGATCTGGCTTTTTTATCCAAAGATCAAGCTGTGGTTTGTTGTCTCAGAACGCAAGTCTTCACTTGACGACGAGATGGCCTTCTTTACACTTTATGCAAGTGTGCTTCAATCAACCGGTCAGTCGTTGTATGACTCCATAATTGATGTTATAGGAAAGGGAATTTTTCCCTCACTTGAAAGCGAAGGAAAAATGCTTTTACGAAACGTGCGGATCTTTGGGATGGATCAAATTACTGCATTAAACGAACATGGGTATTTGCACCCAAATTTTGGCTTTGGAAATCTTCTACTTGGATATGCCTCGATTAACAAAAGCGGTGGCAACCTCACCCTATACATGGAGAGAAAAAGTGAAGAGTTTTTCAATAAAACACAATTCAAGTATGCAAATTACAGGAACCAAGCGCAGCTAATTGGCGAGACGATTCTGATTCTGCTGACAATACTGCCCACTATGATTCTTGTTTCGTCATTTATGCTTGCCGAAAATTCTGTAAGGACTGTAATGAGTCTAGCATTCGTATTAATTCCGATGATGACGATTTTCATAATTTTGTTGATATGCCTCTCACAGCCCAAGGTCAGAAATGTAGTCGATTTTGATTTTAAATCGATCTTTTTTGGTGCGTTTGCTTCCATTGCTTCATTATTGCTTGGACAAGAACCGTGGTTTGTTGTAGGAATAGGAGTCACTATCGGCGCAATTTTTAATTTTATAGTTTGCCTAAAACAATTCCGAAATATTGCTCTTATCGAGTCTGCATTACCGGACTTTTTCAGGGACATTACAGAGTATAGAAAGATAGGAATACCAATCCCAAACGCAATAATAAAAATCGCAGATGGTCGCACATACAACAAATATTTTGACGATCTCTTATCGGTAATTTCCATCAGGCTAAAGTACGGTCTAAACCTTTCAGAGGTTTTGGATTCGGTGCTGATCAGATCATGGGTTGCAAAAACGGCGTTTTTTGTGTTAGGAAAAGTTGCCTACAGTGGTGGCGGCACGGCTCAGATTTTAGAACAGATTACAAATTTTACAACCAATATCAACCAAGCAAAAAAAGAAACTCATGCCAGTATTGGCATCATGTCATATTTTGCTTTCCTGAGTCCAGTTATGATGACATATACGACAAAGGAGATGACGATTGTTTTGGAACGATTGGATTCGGGTCTAAATGGGATGATTCAAAGTGCATTTAGCATAGAAGCCATGTTGGTTTCTGATGAACTGATTGGAGCTATTAACCTCCTCAACGTCCTATCAGCAATAAGCATAGGCATTGTCATGTCAAAGCTGTCCCATTTTTCAATGAAATATACACTGAACCTTGGAATTGCGGTTTTGATTTCAATTCTTTCAATTATGGCATCGCCATTGTTTCCCTCTTTTGTTCAGATTTAGTGTAAATGACTTGAAATATCGTAATGAAAATACAGATTAGCTATCCATAGTACAGTCGAGTTTGGTTCAATTGCATATCGTACAATTCCAAAATTGTGTTCGAATTTATGCTGGAATGGTTTCTTCTAGGGAGAACTCGCTCTCTACGAAATACTCTACACGAGTCTTTTTGAATTCGCGTGAGCTGAAGAGGATTTTATAGTCTGGTACATTGATGTGGGATTGGATCTCTTTTGCCATAGATTCGGCCTCTTCAATCGACTTGCAGTGGACCATAGAAAATACATTGTATGGCCAGTCTGCGTATACTGGTCTTTGGTAGCAGTGAGAGATCTGCGGAAAAGAGCCCAGCGTTGCGCCAACCTCTTCGATTCTGTCTTCTGGCACTCGCCACACAATCATGCCATTTGCTACAAAGCCTGCATCTCTGTGTCTTAGTATGGCAGCAAAGCGCCGCATTACTCCAATCTCTTCGTAGTGTTTTAGCTTCTCAAAGACTTGGTCCTCTGTCATTCCCAGATGTTGTGCCGCACCCAGAAACGGCCTGTCAACGACGTCTAGGTCTTTTTGGAGCTGTCGGATGAACTCCTTGTCGTCTTCGGTTGGTACGAATTTGACTTCGTTAATTTTTTTCTTTTCTTCTGTTGGTGCCACTTCTTTTTTCTTGTCTTCTACCATCTCCAGTTTTACCCCTATTTTGAACAGTTTGATCGTCGGCAGGAGGCGTATCTTTTTGATTCCATCAAGTTTTGAAAACTTGTCAACCTCTGTCTTTAGGTCGGCGCCGGGAGGCGTTGCCAATGTAAACCAGAGATTGTACTCGTGGTTTCGCTCATAGTTGTGCGAGACCCCCGGGTGTCGGTTTATCTGTTGTGCAACATACTCTAGCTTGTCCGGCTCTATTGCCATTGCCACAAGTGAGCTTTTGTAGCCAAGCCTTCTGGTGTCAAAGATTGCCGAAAGCTGCCTGATTATTCCAGTTGATTTTAGTTGTGAGATTCGTTTTTTCATCTCGTCGACTGTGATGCCAAATCTTTTTGCAAGCTCGACATATGGCTCCGCTACCAGCGGAAATGACCACTGGATCTCATTTAGGATCTCTTTGTCCAACCTGTCTATAGCCATGAATCGTAAAAAATCGTTTTTTATTAAAAATGTATTGGGTCCATGATTGTCCGCTGATGCATGTATTTGAAAATAAACTCACTCATTGTGCTGTTGTGGAATTATTTTTAGTATAACCATTATCTGCTGAAACCGTGACTTGGACGAATCCGTTGGTATAGACCGGATATGTCAATTTTGTGCAGATCGATGCCCCTTCATTGGTGTTGATGATATCTGGGTCTACATAGTCAGACGAGATACTGTTTATCTTCCACTCGTTTGTATCAAAACTTCCATCTGGTCCACATTGAGGATCTGCAGGGCGTAACGCTACAGCACTCATTGCCCATTGATCCAACCCACCGTCATTTGTCCAGCTCATGGAATATGAGCCTGATGCAGTTGTTTGTTTTGTACTTCCACTGCCAGCCAGCTGGGCTTTAACGAGATCCCATCTTTCCGTCTGAGACGCATCTGCTGTCATCGTTCCCTGCACCGTAGCAACCACATCGACAATCAGAGCGTCGTCTACGGTAGTTGTTAGGCTTGCCGAGGGATGAGTCGTAGCCGATGCATCAGAGGCGCCATTATGAGTATTGATTGGACTTGATTGATGAATACCATTAAATGATTGAACCCCGATAACCACCGTCTCAACTGCACCAAGCGTTACTACAACATCAGCGGTGCCAGATGGCGGATCGATCATGTACCACAGCTCAGAACGCCTGTCATCACTTGTAACTTGATCAGAGCGAATGTTGGTAAGACTTTGGCCAGAATAAGTAACAGATGATACAGCTGTGGTGTCATGTATCGATACGCCCACTAGCAGTATCTTATTTGAACCGGCAACGGAGTGGGCGACAGTACACGTACTACATGTATCCTTGAGAGTTGAGATGTTATCATATGTGATGCCTTGCGAGCTTGTTGAAAAAGTGAAATGCTCCATTCTTGTGGTTGGAGAACCCAAGATATTTGCAGTATAGTTTATTATGATATCGAATTTTTCATAAT